>JAGRLZ010000186.1 GCA_020441545.1 Xanthobacteraceae bacterium
ACGCGATCGCCCTGCGCCAGAATCCGACGCTGCGCTTCACCGATTTCTGGTGGAACATGGTGACGGTCGGGCCGTGGCCGAGCGGGCCGCTGTGGTTCACCTGGGTGCTGTTCGTGTTCGATTTCCTCGCGGGCTTCATGTTTCGCGTCAACGCCAACAGCCTCGACGCGATCAATCGCCTGTCGCAGCGCAGCTTCGATCGGCCGTGGCTGTTCTTCCTGTTTCTCGCCGGCGTCACGATGATCGTCTACGTGCCGTCGCGGCTCTATTACGGGCCGAACCACTGGTTCGAATTCGGTCCGTTCTCCGTGCAGGCCAGCCGGGTGCTGCTCTATCTCGCCTATTTCCTGATCGGCGCCGGCATCGGGGCTGCGAGCTTCAAGACCGGCGTGCTGAGCGGCTACGGCCGCCTCGCCAACGGCGGCGTCCGGGGCTGGGCCGCGCTCGCTTTCACCCCCTACTGCCTGTTGTGGGGCCTGATCTACATCAAGCGCGGAATCCTCGGCAATCCGGACACGCTGCCGGTGTGGTACGAGGCGGCCTACAGCGTGCTGTTCGTGATCTTCAGCGCCGCGATCACCTTCGCGATCCTCGCCTACTTCCTGCGCTACAAGCGCGCCGGACGGAGCCTGCTCGACCCGATGCAGCACGATGCCTACGGCATGTTCCTGGTGCATTATCCGTTCGCGCTGTGGATACAATACTGGCTGTACGATGCCGCCCTGCCCGCGATCGCCAAGGCGGCGATCGGATTCGTCGCCACGCTGCTGCTGAGCTGGGCCGCGACACGGCTGCTGCGGAAGATACCGGGATCGGAACGGGTGTTGTGAGGGGATCGTTGTTGTGGTCGCATAAGCGATTGCTCCACAAAACCGTCATGCCCGCGCTTGTCATGCCAAGTCGAGTTTACTCGACTTGACTCATCAAAGGAACGGAACGCGAAACGCGCTCCTACGCATCCACGTCTTTCTTTTGGAGATGCTGCTAAGGGCGCTTCATGTTTTGACGGAAGCACCATGAGGTGTCATTGCCGGGCTTGACCCGGCAATCCATCTTTCTTTCCAAGATGATGGATGCGCGGATCAAGTCCGCGCATGACGACGGAGAGGTTGATAGCCGCTGCTTCGCCTCAGGTCTTCCCGGCCATGTAGTCCGGCAGCCAGCTTTCGAACGCATGGCGCAGCGTCTCGATCGCCACGGGCTGCTCGCCGGCGATCGCGAGAGCGTCGCCGCCGGTCCTGCCGATCTGCACGCACGGCACCTCGACGGCTTTCAGCTTGCTGAGCACGCCGAGCAGGTCGGCGCCGCGCACCGTCACGACGTAGCGCGCCTGGTCCTCGCCGAACCAGAAGCCGTGCGGCACCAGTTCATCCGGCGCGGCGTCGAGCATCGCACCGATGTTGCCGGCCATCGCCATCTCGGCCAGCGCAACGAGCAAACCGCCGTCGGAGAGATCGTGCACCGCGGTGGCCGTGCCGGCATGGATCATGCCGCGCACCACGTCGCCGTTGCGTTTCTCGGCGGCGAGATCGACCGGCGGCGGCGCGCCCTCCTCGCGGCCGCAGACATCGCGCAGGTAAACCGACTGGCCGAGCCAGCCCTGCGTGTCGCCGATGAGAAGGATCGTCTCGCCCTCGGCCTTGAACGCCAGCGTCGCCGACCTGGTGAAATCGTCCAGCAGCCCGACGCCGCCGATCGAAGGCGTCG
>JAGRLZ010000028.1 GCA_020441545.1 Xanthobacteraceae bacterium
CGGCGGCGAGATATCGATTGGGCGCGCTTTACTCGGATTCGCTCGAAAGCAATCGCGTCGCGTCATGAAAGGTTGCGGGCCTCCCGCCTGATTGCGAGCAAGACGGCCGATGTTGAACAGTCTCGACCTCGAAGGACGGCCCCAGGACACCCGCGTCGTGGTGGCGATGTCGGGCGGCGTCGATTCGTCGGCGACGGCCGCCTTGCTGAAGTCGCAGGGCTACGACGTCGTCGGCATCACGCTGCAGCTTTACGATCACGGCGCCGCCACCCATCGCAAGGGGGCCTGCTGTGCCGGACAGGACATTCACGACGCCCGCGACGTCGCCGCGCGCATCGGCATCCCGCATTACGTGCTCGACTACGAGGATCGGTTCCGCGAGTCGGTGATCGAGAATTTTGCCGACAGCTACGCGCTGGGCGAGACTCCGGTGCCGTGCATCGAGTGCAATCGTTCGGTGAAGTTTCGCGATCTGTTGAAGACGGCGCGCGAGCTTGGGGCCGCTGCGCTCGCCACCGGCCACTATGTCGCCTCGCGTCGTCTGGCCGATGGCTCGCGTGCCATGCTGCGTGCCGCGGACCCCGATCGCGACCAGAGCTACTTCCTGTTCGCGACCACGCGCGAGCAACTCGATTATCTTCGCTTCCCGCTCGGCGACATGACCAAGCCGGAGGTGCGCGATCTCGCGCGACGCTTCGGCCTGTCGGTGGCCGACAAGCACGATAGCCAGGACATCTGCTTCGTGCCGACCGGCCGCTATACGGACGTGATCGAGCGGTTGCGGCCGACGGCCTTCGAGCCCGGCGAGATCGTCGATCTTTCCGGCCGGGTCCTGGGCCGGCATTCCGGCATCGGCCATTTCACCATCGGCCAGCGCCGCGGCATCGGCATCGCCGCGAGCGAGCCTTATTATGTGGTGAGGCTCGATGTCGGCAGTCGCCGCGTCGTGGTCGGGCCGCGCGAAGCGTTGAAGATGCACCGCATCGTGCTGCGCGACGTCAACTGGATCGGCGACGGCACGCTGGATCAGGCGGTCGGCGGCGACGGCCTCGAACTCTACGTCAAGGTGCGCTCGACCCGCGCGCCGCAGCGGGGCTGGCTGCGTGACATCGACGGCCGCCTCGAAGTCGAACTGGTCGGCGGCGAGGAGGGCGTTGCCGCGGGCCAGGCCTGCGTGTTCTACGATGCGCCGGACGGCCAGTCGCGCGTGCTGGGCGGCGGGTTCATTCGAAGCGCCGCCGCACGGCTCGCGGAAGGGGCCGTGGCCGATGCGACGTCGGTCCGGCCGCGCGACGTGGCCGTCGCGCGCGGCTAGCGGCGTTCTTGGTCGGGGGCATTCCAGGGCGGACATGGGCAAGGATATCGATCGCGCCGGGGTGGCCAGGGCGTATGGGCGCTGGGCGCCGGTCTATGACCTCGTCTTCGGCAAGGTGTTCGATCCGGGCCGGCAGTCGACCATTGCGGAAGCCGACCGGATCGGCGGCCGCATTCTCGATGTCGGCGTCGGCACCGGCCTTTCGCTGGTGGATTATGCGCGCAGCACGCGGCTGTGCGGCGTCGACATCTCCGAGCCGATGCTGCGCAAGGCGCAGCAGCGCGTGCGCGCCCTGAAACTGACCAACGTCGAGACGCTGGCGGTGATGGACGCCCGCAACCTCGCCTTCGCCGACAATGTTTTCGATGCCGTGGTGGCGCAATACGTCATCACGGCGGTGCCGGATCCGGAGGCGACGCTGGATGACTTCGTGCGCGTGCTGAAGCCCGGCGGCGAACTGATCCTGGTCAATCACATCGGCGCCGAGGGCGGGGCGCGCCGCGCCTTCGAGCTTGCCTTCGCGCCGCTGGCGCGCCGCCTCGGCTGGCGGCCCGAATTTCCATGGGCCCGGCTTGTCGACTGGGCCGCGCGCCATGGCGGCGTCACGCTGGCGGAACGGCGCCCGATGCCGCCGATGGGGCACTTCTCGCTGATCCGTTATCGCAAGGCGTGACGTTGCGGTCCGGAATGGCCCGGCGGCCCATCCGTCCGGCCCGAACAGGGCGGGAACGGCCGCGTTCCGCATCCCGGGCCGCTGGTTGCTTGACAGGCAATTGTCCGGCTTTCTATAAGCGGCGCACTCGCGTGGGGCGGCGATGGCTGCCATATGCGGGCGACGTGGCGGGGTAGCTCAGCTGGTTAGAGCACGGGAATCATAATCCTGGGGTCGGGGGTTCAAGTCCCTCTCCCGCTACCACGGTCGCCCAAGCGATTTTCCTGAAGCGATCCCCCCTGAAGCGGTCTCTCGATAAGGCGTCGCGGCCTTTCAGCCTCGCTGCAAGCCGCCTCATCTCCGCCTGTCCTGCCGGCCATGGCCCGGCGGAAAAACTGTCCGTGCAATTCAACCGTATGATTGGATACTGTGACTGGCGCTGGCCAATCGGGAACTGCGGAGAGTTTGCCATGCCGGACAACAAGCCCAGGTTCAAAACCTACACGCATCCGGCCGGCGGGTGGGGCGCCGCGGCGGCGACCGCCAAGATTCTCCTTGAGCAGAGCGTCGTGACCAAGGGCTCGCGGGCACTGCTGTCGATGAACCAGCCGGGCGGCTTCAAGTGTCCGAGCTGCGCGTTCCCCGATGCGGAATGCAAGAAAACGCTGGATTTCTGTGAGAACGGCGCCAAGGCGCTGGCCTTCGAGGCGACCAAATTCCGGGTGACCCGTGAGTTCTTCGCGAAACATACGGTCACCGAACTGATGGCGCAGTCGGATCACTGGCTCGAAATGCAGGGGCGCCTGACCGAGCCGATGCGTTATGACGCGGCATCGGACCGCTACGTGCCGTGCGACTGGGACAGCGCCTTCGCGCTGATCGGCGCGCATCTGCGGGCGCTCGACAGTCCCCATGAGGCGGAGTTCTACACCTCCGGCCGCACCCCGAACGAGGCGGCCTTCCTCTATTCGATCTTCGTGCGCGAATTCGGCACCAACAATTTCCCCGATTGCTCGAACATGTGCCACGAGCCGACCAGCCGCGGCCTGCCGCCGGCGATCGGCGTCGGCAAGGGCACGGTGGTGATGGCGGACTTCGACCACACCGAAGCCATCTTCGTGATCGGGCAGAACACCGGCACCAACTCGCCGCGCATGATGAGCAACCTGGTGGAGGCACGCAAGCGCGGGGTTCCGATCGTCGCCGTCAACCCGATGCCCGAGCGCGCGCTGGTGCGCTTCGCCGACCCGCAGGATGTCCTGCAGATGGCGACCTTCGGCTCGACCAGGATCGCCAGCGAGTTCGTTCACATCCGCATCGGCGGCGACCTCGCTTTGCTGAAGGGGATGATGAAGGTCATTTTCGAGCGGGAAGCAAAGGGCGAGACGATCATCGACCGGGACTTCATCGCCGCGCATACCGCGGGTCTCGATGCCGTGCGCGCGGATGCGCTGGCACAGGGCTGGCCGGAGCTGGTCGAAGCCTCCGGGGTGGAGGAAGCGCAGATCCGCCGCTGCGCCGAGATCTATATCCGCTCGCGCGCCACCATGATCTGCTACGGCATGGGCCTGACCCAGCATCAGGAGGGATCGCGCCTGTTGCAGCAGGTGGTGAACCTGCTGCTGCTCAAGGGCAATTTCGGCAAGCCGGGCGCCGGCATCTCGCCGATCCGCGGCCATTCCAACGTTCAGGGCGACCGTACCGTCGGCGTCGACGAGCGACCGCCGCAGGACTATCTCGACCGCGTGCGCGATGTCTTCGGCTTCGAGCCGCCGCGCGCGAACGGCCATCACACCGTGGAATCGGTCGCGGCGATGCAGGCCGGCACCGCCAAGGTGTTCGTCGGGCTGGGCGGCAACTTCGTCCGCGCCGTCCCCGATACCGAGCGATCCTACGCGGCGATGCGGAAACTCGCGCTGACCGTTGCGATCAGCACCAAGCTCAATCGGGGGCACCTGGTGCATGGCCGCGACGCCTTGATCCTGCCGGTGATCTCGCGTTCGGAGACGATCCGCACCAGGGCGGGCGAGCAGTTCGTCACCATCGAGGACTCGATGGCCAATGTCTCGGCCTCGCGCGGCGTGCTGGAGCCGGCCAGTCCGCATCTGTTGCCTGAAGTCGAGATCATCTGCCGCATCGCCCAGGCGGCGCTGCCGGACAGCAAGGTCGACTGGGCCGGCTTCATCGACGACTACGGCCTGATTCGCGACAAGATCGCGGAGGTCTATCCGGATATCTACAGCGGCTTCTCCGAGCGGATCAAAAACCCGAACGGCTTTCATCTCGACGTGCCGCCGCGGCGGCTGGTCTGGCCGACCCCCAACGGCAAGGCCAACTTCCTGCTCTTTCCGGGGCTCGACGCGAACGTGCCGGTGGCCGATCCGGCGATGCTGCGGCTGGCGACCGTCCGCTCGCACGATCAGTTCAACACCACGGTCTACAGCTACAACGATCGCTATCGCGGGGTTTACAACGACCGCATGGTTCTGTTCATGAATGCGGAGGATCGCGCGGAAAGAGGGCTCAAGGACGGCTCCCGCATCGCGCTCGAAACCATCAGCGCGGATGGCGCGCAGCGGCGGGTGAGCGGATTGACCGTGGTGGATTATCCGATGCCGCGCGGGTCGGTCGCGGGCTATTATCCCGAGCTCAATCCGCTGCTTCCGCTCGATTACTACGACAGGATCAGCGGGACGCCGGCGGCGAAATCGATTCCGGTGCGGGTCGTGGCTGTCGGGACGGGCCCGATGCTGTAGGATGTTCCCGCGTTGGGGGCGTGTAACGCGATCGGGTAGGAGAAGGCCGTGTTTGACAACCTCGATCCGGTGATCCTGGCACGCGCCCAGTTCGCCTTCACCGTCTCGTTCCACTTCATCTTCCCGGCCTTCTCGATCGGGCTTGCGAGCTACCTGATGGTGCTCGAGGGACTGTGGCTCAGGACCGGCGAGGGCGTTTATGCCAACCTCTACCGCTACTGGCTCAAGATCTTCGCCGTCACCTTCGGCATGGGCGTGGTGTCCGGCGTGGTGCTGTCCTATCAGTTTGGCACCAACTGGTCGGCGTTCTCCAACAAGGCCGGCCCGATCGTCGGCCCGCTGATGGCCTATGAGGTTCTCACCGCCTTCTTCCTCGAAGCCGGTTTCCTGGGGGTCATGCTGTTCGGCATGAACAAGGTCGGAAAGGGCCTGCACTTCTTCGCAACCTGCATGGTGGCGCTCGGCACGCTGATTTCGGCGACCTGGATCATCGCGGTGAACAGCTGGATGCAGACGCCGGCGGGCTTCATCATCAATGCCAAGGGGCAGTTCGTTCCGGCCGGCTCCTGGATTCCCATCATCTTCACCGCGAGCTTCCCCTATCGGCTCGTTCATACGGTGATCGCGGCCTATCTGACGACCGCCTTCGTGGTCGGCGGCGTCGGCGCCTGGCACCTGCTGCGGGACAGCAGCAATGCAGGCGCCCGCAAGATGTTCTCGATGGCGATGTGGATGGCGGCGATCGTGACGCCGATCCAGATTTTCGCGGGCGACGCCCACGGGCTCAACACGCTCGAGCACCAGCCCGCCAAGGTGCTTGCCATGGAGGGGCATTACGAGCCGAGCCCCGACGGCGCCTCGCTGATCCTGTTCGGCATGCCCAGCAACCGCGATGCCAGGGTGCATTACAAGGTCGAGGTGCCGCGCCTCGGATCGCTGATCCTCAAGCACGACCTCAACGCGCCGTTGCCCGGCCTGAGCGATTTCCCGCGCGACCAGTGGCCGCCGGTGCCGATCGTGTTCTGGTCGTTCCGCATCATGGTCGGGCTTGGATTCGCGATGCTCGGCCTCGGCCTCTGGAGCCTGCTGGCGCGCGCCCGGGGCGGGCTCTACGACTGGACGTGGCTGCACCGGGCCGCGGTGCTGCTGGGGCCGTCGGGCCTCGTCGCGGTGATCGCGGGATGGGCCACCACCGAAGTCGGCCGGCAGCCGTTCACGGTCTACGGCCTGTTGCGGACCGCCGAATCGCATTCGCCGCTGGCCGCGCCGGCGGTGGCGGCCTCGCTCATCGCGTTCGTCCTGGTGTATTTCATCGCGTTCGGCGCGGGCACCTATTATCTCCTGCGGCTGATGGCGAAACCGCCGGCGCGCGGTGAATCCGAACCGCCCAAGGTGCCGCAGCGCGCCGCCGGCATCACGCCGGCCGCGGGAGTCGGCATCCAATTGACGCCCGGGGAGTGAAGCCATGGCCGGCATCGACCTCACAATGATCTGGGCCGCGATCATCGGTTTCGCGGTGATGGCCTATGTGGTGATGGACGGTTTCGATCTCGGCATCGGAATCCTGTTTCCGACGCTGGCGGTCGGCGCCGAGCGCGACCAGGCGATGAATTCGATCGCGCCGGTCTGGGACGGCAACGAGACCTGGCTCGTCATGGGCGGCGGCGGCCTGCTCGCCGCCTTTCCGCTGGCTTACGCGATCATTCTGCCCGCGACCTATCCGCTGATGATCGCCATGCTGCTCGGCCTCGTCTTCCGCGGCGTTGCGTTCGAATTCCGCTGGCGCGATTCCCGGCATCGCGCGCTGTGGGATTTCGCGTTCTGGCTCGGCTCGCTGGTGGCGGCCTTCGCGCAGGGCGTGACGCTGGGCGCGATCCTTCAGGGCATCCATGTCGAGAACGATGCCTATGCCGGCGGCTGGCTCGACTGGCTGAGCCCGTTCAGCGTGCTGACCGGCATTTCGGTGGTGGTCGGCTATGGCCTGCTCGGCGCCACCTGGCTGATCTGGAAGACCGAAGGGATGACCCAGTACCGCGCGCGCGGCGCCGCGTTCTGGCTCGGCGCCGGCACGCTCGTCGCGCTGGCCGCGGTGAGCGTCGCGACGCCGTTCCTCGACTACGACTACTGGCGCCGCTGGTTCACCATGCCCAACGTGCTGGCGACATCGCAGGTGCCGCTGCTGGTCGCGATCTGTGCCGCGACGTTCTTCTGGAGCCTGAAACGCAGATGGGAGCGGCTGCCGTTCCTGATGGCGCTTGCGTTGTTCCTGCTCAGCTTCGTCGGCCTCGGAATCAGCATCTATCCGTATGCCGTGCCCCGCGCGGTCACGATCTGGGATGCGGCGGCGCCGCCGGCGAGCCAGGTCTTCATGCTGGCCGGGGCGCTGGTCATCATTCCGCTGATTCTCGCCTATACGGGCTGGGCCTATTGGGTGTTTCGCGGCAAGGTCGGCTCCGCCGGCTATCACTGATCGCGGTCGCCTCGCCGGACGCGGCAAGCTCGCCCGATCGCCCGCCGCCCGGCTGATGCGCGGCCCCAGGGGCGCCCATGGACCTTTGCTGACCTTTGCGGGCGGGGCTTGCGGTGCCGGAGGTCGGGACGCTGTCGGCAGGATGCGGCCGGGGTTTGAACCTTGCGGAGAGTCTGGCGTATGGTCCGTGCAGCGTTGTTTCAGCGGGAGCTTCGGCCATGGTGTCGAGTCACGGCGGGAACGGTCAGCTTGATGACGGCAAGCCGCGATTGAGCGAGGACGACATTCAGCGCGCGAAGCTGGGGCCGCGCGGCGTTCCGGGCGCGCCGGACCCCGCGCGCATGACGCCGCAACAGGCGAAGAACTTTCCCAATTATGTGGACCCGGGGCATGTGGCGTGACTTCGGGCGTCCGGGGAACGGCGCGATGAGATGCGGGCTCGCCTCCGGAGCGTTTTCGAGCGAAGCGGGTGCCGGTTCGTATAAAGAAAACGCGTTAAAACAAGGCTACAGAGCCCCGTTCCGATTCGATTGGTGCGGAAATGGCTCTGGCGGCACCTCATGGTGCGCATGGAATCGGGAGGTCTAGGTGGCGGGCAACCCTTACGATGTGCTCGGTGTGTCTTCGTCGGCGTCGGCGGCCGATATCCAGAAGGCGTATCGGAAACTTGCCAAGAAGCTGCACCCGGACCTCAACCCCGGCGACAAGGCCGCCGAGGAGAAATTCAAGGACGTCGCCGCCGCATACGATCTCCTGGGCGACGCCGAGAAGCGCAAGCGTTTCGACAGCGGCGAGATCGACGAAAGCGGCGCCGAGCGTCCGCAGCATCGTTACTATCGCGACTTTGCCAATGCGGATGGGGGGCATCCATATGCCGACAGCGGCGGCTTCGCCGATTTCATGGATACCGACGATGCCTTCGCGGAGCTGTTGCGGCGCAGCCAGCAGGCGCGCGCCAACAGGCCCGGCGAGGACATGCATTACCGGCTTCCGATCGACTTCGTCGAATCCATCACCGGCGCGAACAAGCGCATCACGCTGCCGGACGGTGGCACGCTCGATGTGAAGATTCCGCCCGGCATGCTGGAGGGGCAGGTTCTTCGACTGAAGGGCAAGGGCGCGCCGAGTCCCGGCAACGGGCGTCCGGGCGATGCGCTGATCGAGGTGGAGGTGCTGCCGGATCGGCGGTTCACGCGCGATGGCGACGATATCACGCTGGAACTGCCGATCTCGCTGTCCGAAGCCGTGCTCGGCGGCCGCATCCGCGTGCCGACGCCGACCGGCGATGTGACCATGGTGGTGCCGAAAGGCTCCAACACCGGCACCACGCTGCGATTGAAGGGCAAGGGCGCGCCACGCCGCGGCGGCGGCAACGGCGACCAGTTCGTGAAGCTGAAAGTGATGCTGCCAAGGCCGCCGGACCCGGAACTGGAAGCGTTCGTGGAGAATTGGACCAAAGGCAAAGACCACAATCCGCGCGAAGGCAATGCGTTATGACCCTCAGCAAGCAGGAATTTCTGACCTCGGCAGGTCTCCAGGTCCAGACGCTGGAGTTCTGGCTCGAGCAGCAGTGGCTCGTTCCCGAGGAGACCGCAGCCGGCGCGCAATTCTCCGAGCGGGACGTCGCGCGCGCCCGCCTGATCCTGGATCTCAAGGGCGATTTCGGCGTCAATGACGAAGGCGTCGACGTGATCCTGCATCTCGTCGATCAGCTTCACGGCCTGCGCCGCGTCCTTGCGCGGTTGCACGCCGAGATCGGCGATGGACCCGGGCGCGCATCGTCCTGAACCGGCGCCGAATCCGGAACTGGCGCTGACCGCCTCCCGCGTTGGCGCAACCGGATTTCGCACCCTGGCCGCCGATGCGGGCCGGGTGCGCCCGCCGCCCCCGGCACGGGAGGAGATCGCGCGACAGGCATATACTCCCTCGCGGTGACGGAGCCGCTGGTTGGCCTGCCGGTCCGCAAGGAGGCGGGGTTGCCCGACTTGCCGGCAAGGCCGATTGGGTCTTTGATGGAAACGCGCGGTGCGGCGTGCCGGTGGCCGCTGCATTCGCGGATATCCGAAGACGACATTGAACGTATTTGCTGAAAGTTGATCGGGGGGTCATTCGTGCCGTCAGTCGTTCCACAGCCGGTCGTTGCGAAACTGACGCGCGCCGCGATCTTTCTGGTGGTCACGGTCAATCCGGGGAAGGACAGCGAGGTCGCGGTTCGCGGGTTGTGCGCCGACCTGTCGTCGCTTCTGCGCGCCGTCGGTTTCCGCGATCTCGATGCGCGGCTGTCCTGCGTGATGGGCATCGGTTCGGACGCCTGGGATCGGTTGTTCGGCACGCCGCGGCCCGGGGAGCTGCATCGCTTCCGGGAAATCCATGGCGTTCATCACGCGGTGTCGACGCCCGGCGACCTGCTGTTTCACATCCGCTCCGTCCGCATGGACCTGTGCTTCGAGCTGGCGACCCAGATCATGGCGCGCCTCGGCGAGGCCGTGACCACGGTGGACGAGGTCCATGGCTTCAAATATTTCGACGATCGCGACCTGCTCGGCTTCGTCGACGGCACCGAGAACCCGGTCGACGCGGAGGCCGTCGAGGCCACCGTCATCGGCGAGGAGGATGCCGACTTCACGGGCGGCAGCTATGTCATCGTGCAGAAGTACCTGCATGACCTGAAGCGCTGGAATGCGGTGCCGGTCGCGGAGCAGGAGAACATCATCGGCCGCTACAAGCTGTCCGACATCGAGCAGGAGGATTCGGTCAAGGCGCCCTATGCCCACAACGTGCTCAACGTCATCGAGGAGGACGGCCAGCAGCTCGATATCGTGCGCGCCAACATGCCGTTCGGCGAGATCGGAAAGGGCGAGTTCGGCACCTACTTCATCGGCTACGCGCGCTCGCCGCGCCGCACCGAGCAGATGCTGGAGAACATGTTCGTCGGCAGGCCGCCGGGAAACTACGACCGGCTGCTCGATTTCAGCCGCGCCGTTACCGGCGTGCTGTTCTTCGTGCCCTCGGCGAGCTTTCTCGACAATGTCGCGCCGGAGGCCGACCCTGCCGAGCCCGGGGAGGTCGCGCCACCGCCCGCCGCCGCCATGCCGGCGGATGAAGGGGAGGAGTCTCGAAGTCGCATGGCCGGCAGCGACGGTTCGCTCGGCATTGGATCCCTGAAAGAGAAGGCAGACCATGAATAACCTGCACCGACAGCTTGCCCCCGTTTCCGACGCGGCATGGGCCCAGATCGAGGATGAAGCATCGCGCACCCTGAAGCGCCATCTCGCCGGACGGCGGGTGGTGGACGTGCCCGAGCCAAAGGGCCTCGCACTGTCGGCGGTCGGGACCGGGCATGTCCGGCAGATTCAAGGTCCGGCGGACGGTATCGCGGCTCAGCAGCGCGAGGTGAAGGCGCTGGTCGAACTGCGCGTGCCGTTCGAACTGTCGCGGCAGCAGATCGACGACGTCGAGCGCGGCGCGCTCGATGCCGACTGGGGGCCCGTGAAGGACGCCGCGCGCAAGATCGCGTTCGCCGAAGACCGCGCGATCTTCGATGGCTACGCGGCCGCCGGCATTCAGGGAATCCGCGAGGCCGGCAGCAACGCCGCGCTCAGGCTTCCCGCAAGCGTCAGGGGATATCCGGGTGCCGTGGCGCAGGCGGTCAGCGCCTTGCGCCTGGCCGGCTGCAACGGGCCCTATGCGCTTGTGCTTGGCGCGGATGCCTATGCGGCGGCCAGCGGCGGCAACGATGACGGATATCCGGTCTTCCATCACATGGAGGGCATTGTCGATGGCGGCATCGTCTGGGCGCCGGCAATCGAAGGCGCCGTCGTGCTGACCACCCGTGGCGGCGATTTCGAGCTCGATATCGGCCAGGATCTGTCGATCGGCTATCTCGGCCATACCAGCACGACGGTCGAACTGTACTTCCAGGAAAGCTTCACCTTCCGCGTCCTGACGACGGAAGCGGCGGTCGTCCTCAATGCCGGAAAGGCGGCCGCTGCGGCCTGAGCCTCAAGAGATCGGCGGCATGGCGCGGCGGTTCCGGATCGGCGATCACGTCAGGTGGAATTCCGAAGCGGGGCATGTGACCGGCACGATCATTGCCGTGCATACGTCGGATTTTCTTTTCAAGGGCTACAAGCATCACGCATCGGAGGATGACCCCCAATACGAAATCAGGAGCGACAGGACGGACCATATCGCCGCCCACAAGGGTGCTGCCCTTGACGAGGTGTGAAAGCCGCAATGTTGAGCCAGAGGTTGTCTGCTCCTGTCTCGACGGAGCCATCCGTCGTCATGCCCGGACTTGATCCGGGCATCCATCTTCTCGAGAAATGACGCCTCATGGTGTTTCCGCCAAAACATGAAACGCTACAAGGGTATGATCCCGACAGGTGGAGCCGGTTTTCGCAACAAGATCATGCTCGAAGAAGATAAGCGGCGGGTCTGATTCAGCGCAGGTGGATCAGACCCTACGCGACCTTCTCGCCGAAGGAGGCTGCCGGCTCCGGTTGCGCGAAGGGGTCGTCGTCGAGGCTTCGTCCCGCCGTCTCCGGCATGAAGCGCAGCGTTACCAGCCCGACGAGGCACGTCGCCATCATGTAATAGGCCGGCATCAGCTCGTTGCCGGTGATGGAGATGAGGCCGCTGCTGACCGCGGGCGCGGTGCCGCCGAAGATCGACGTCGAGATGTTGTAGGCGCTGGCAAAGCAGGCGAAGCGCACGCGGGTGGGAAACATCGCCGGGAACGTCGCCGAAATGGTCGCGAGTTGCGGCACGTAGAGCAGGCCGAGCAGGATGAAGCCGGCGCCGGCGCCGATCGGGCCGGTGCCCATCAGCATGTAGAGCGGCGTCACCAGCACGAACAGTCCGAGCAGCGAGAACAGCCACATCGGACGGCGCCCGATCCGGTCCGAGAGCCGGCCGGCGAATGGCAGGCACACCATCATGAACAGCATGCCGAGCAGCGGCACCGCCAGCGCCTCATCCGGCGACAGGCCGATGCGGCGCTGGAGATAGGTCGGCATGTAGCTGAGCAGCGTGTAGTTGACGACATTGAGCGCGACCACGAGCCCGCCGACCACCAGCATGGGACGCCAGTGGTGCCGCATCAGGGTGACGAGGCCGGGCCCGGGCGGGGGATGCGGTTCGCTCGCGGCCTCGTGAGCCCTGAAGACCGGCGTGTCCTCCATCCTTGCGCGCAGGTACATGCCGATCAGGCCCATCGGCGCGGCAACCAGAAACGGAATGCGCCATCCCCAGGCGTGCATCGCGTCGTCGCCGAGCAGCAGCGAGAAGGCCAGCATGAGGAACGCACCCAGCGAGAACCCCGCCAGCGTGCCGAATTCGAGGAAGCTGCCATAGAAGCCGCGCCGGTCGTCGGGCGCGTATTCGGCCATGAAGGTCGCGGCTCCGCCATATTCGCCGCCGGTCGAAAAGCCCTGCACCATGCGCAGGACGATCAGCAGCAGCGGCGCCCAGAAACCGATCCTGTCATAGGAGGGGATCAGGCCGACGCACAGCGTCGCCCCGGACATCAGCAGGATCGTCAGCGCCAGCACCGATTTGCGGCCCAGCCGGTCGCCGAGCGATCCCCAGAAAACGCCGCCGAGCGGGCGCACCAGGAACGAGATCGCGAAGGTGGCCAGCGCGAACAGCACCGCTTCCCCGACCTCGCCGGGAAACAGCGCCGCCGAAATATAGGTGACGCCGTAGGCATAGATGCCGTAGTCGAACCATTCGGTCGCATTGCCGATGGCCGAGGCGGCGATCGCCCGGTGCAGCGTGGCCTTGTCGACGGTTGATGCGAAGCTGTTCATGGTTGTTGTCCTTCGATCGCCGGGGCGTCGGGCGTGTTGGGGTCAAGCAGCGACGCGACCGGCGTCGTGCGCGGCAGGATCTGGAAGTCCTGCTGGTCGGGCGCGGGCACCGGGTCGCTGGCCGTCTGCCGCCACAGGCCGAACACGGCAGTGCCGCCGGCGCACAATGCGATGAACAGGAACAGCCCGCCGGCGTTCCAGCCGGTCATGAGGAGGGCGCCCCCGACCGGCCCGAGCGCGGCGCCGACCGAATACAGCAGCACCAGCCGGCCGCTTGCCGCGACCCGCTCCGTGCCGAGCAGGCGGTCGTTGCAGTGCGCCACGCACAGCGGATAGAGCGCGAAGCTGAGCCCGCCGAACATGGCGCCGAGCACCAGCAGCCATGGCTCCGCGGGCGCGAGGAGCGACATGGCGAGGCTGACGCACAGCGTCGCCGCGAAGCTGAGCACGATGACCTTGCGGCGATCGTAGAGGTCCGAGATGCGGCCCAGCGGCCATTGCAGGACCACGCCGCCGAGAATGACGATCATCATGAAGTTGGCGGTCCGCGACAGATCCAGTCCGAGACGACGTACCTGCACCGCCGCCAGTCCGTAGAACGCGCCCAGCATCAGGCCGGTCGTGACCGCGCCGACGGTGCCGAGCGGAGATGCCGCAAACAGCGTGCCGATGCCGAACGCGGTCGCTTCCGCCGGCGGCGGCGCCGAGGTGCGCGTGAGGCAGAGCGGAATGATCGACAGCGAGATCAGCATGGAGGCCAGCTGGAACGGCACCGCCGGCAGGTTGCCGCTGGCGCCGAGCAGCAATTGCCCGACGGCCTGCCCGCAATACAGCGCGACCATGTAGGCCGCCAGGATGCTGCCGCGCGCATTGGTGTCGGCGCGCTCGTTGAGCCAGCTTTCGAGGCAGACGAAAACGCCGGCGACGCAGAAGCCGTCGATCAGCCGCAGGCCCGACCAGAGCAGGGGATGGGTGAATTGCGCATAGCCCAGGGTGCTCGCGGACAGCAGCGCGACGAACGCCGCGAAGGCGCGGATATGCCCGACGCGGCGGACGATGCGTCCGGCGCGCAGGGCCCCGACCATCAGTCCGGCAAAATAGGCGGTGGCCACCGCGCCGATGACGATGGTGCTCAGTCCCGCCTGCTCGAGCCGCAAGCTGATCAGGGTCGCCATGAAGCCGCTGCCCGCCATCAGCATGAAGATGGCGAGCAGCAGGCTGCGAACCGGAGAAATGACGGCGAGCATGGCGAATGCGGCGCGCCCTCAGGCGGCGCGCCGGCCTTCCGTTTCCTCTTCGTCGGCCTCCACCAGCGCCCGATGCAGCGCCCGCACGGCAGTGTCGAAATGACCGACATTCACCACGAACTGAACGTCGACATTGCGGATCTGGTGCTGCATCGCGATCACGTCGATCCTCGCGTCATCGAGCGCACGAAGTGCATCGAGGACCAGGTTCGGCTTCGAGATATCGCTGCCGATGATCGAGACCATCGCGACGCCCTGGGCGGAAATCGACGCTTCAGGGTAGCGCTGCTGGAGGTCGTTGAGGATGCGGGTGATCGTCGCCGAATCCGTCGCCAGATAGTGGGTGATGGTATTGGCGTTGGAGGACTTGCTGACGATCCATGCATTGTGGCGCGTCAACGCCTCGAGGATCGCGGCGTCGTAGCCCTTCACGCCCACCATGTCCTGCTCGAAGAACTGCAGGGCCTGCATCCGGCGGATGCCGGTGACGATCTCGACGCGCGGCGTGTCGGAGACATAGGCGCCGCTGATGAGCGTGCCTTCGTCCTCGCGGTCGAAGGTGTTTCGCACCCGCAAGGGGATGTTGGTCTGGCGCAGGCCGCGCCCGGCGCCCGGATGGATGGCTTCCATGCCGAGATTGGCGAGCTGGTCCGCCACGTCGTAATTGGTGCGGCCGATCTTGCGTGCCTTGTCGGGACCGATCAGCTTGGGATCGGCGCTGGAAAGATGGAACTCCTTGTGAATGATGGCCTCGCGCGCGCCGGTCAGCACGGCGATGCGCGAGAACGTCATCTCCGAATAGCCGCGGGAATAGCGCTGGACCATACCGACGTCGCAGCCGACATAGCCGGTGACGATCGGCATCGTGGTGTCGATATCGGCCGCGATATCGGCGTTGCGGATGCGGTCGTCGAGGCTGAGCTTGTTCTGCTCGTCCCACAGCGTCAGGTCGACGAAGCGCGCATTGACGCCGCGGTCGCGCAGCAGCAGCGCGGTGCTGTGCGCGCTGTGGGCCTCGCCGATGCCCGCCAGCAATTCGCGGATCGTGATGAGCTGTTCCTTGACGCAGAAGCGGCCATGGCTGCGCAGCCGCGCCAGATCGTCCAGGCAGGCGGTGACCGAATCGATGCGGTCGTCGACAAAGCGGTCGGCCTTCGCCCGGCTGTCGGGCCGGGCGAACATCGTGGCGTTGTGCGCATGCATGGCGGCACGGACCTCGTCCATCGCCTGGCGCCAGCCGTCCGCGCCGTCGTCGGCAATGAAGCTGGCATAGACGCCTGGCCTGCCGGTCTTCTTGTGCTCCAGCAGCAGGTCCGTCATCCCCGCATAGGCGGAGACGACAAACGCGCGATTGTAAAGGTCCGCCCCCGTACGCCCCGCGATCAGGACGTTGTCGAACAGCGTTCCGGTCGCGGCCATTGAGGTGCCGCCGATCTTCTCGACGCTGTGACGACTGCTCATGCGAGGGCATCCTCCATCAATGCGCCATGCTGGGGCACCAGGGCCTCCGGCTCGCCGCGTGCCGCGATGAAGCTCGGCCGCGGCTTCTTCACGCCGAACGGCGCCTGCAACTTGTTGCTGACGGCGTTGTAGACGAAGAACGCATTGGCGCGCGGGAACGGCGTGATGTTGCCGTTCGATCCATGCATCGTGTTGCAGTCGAAGATCACCACCGTGCCCGGCTTGCCGGTCGGCGCGACAATGCCGTGGCGATGGGCCAGCTCGGTCAGGCTGTCGCGGTCGGGAACGCCGTATTCCTGCTTCTTGAGCGAGGTGCGGTAGTGGTCCTCCGGCGTCTTGCCGATGCAGGTCAGGAAGACGCGATGCGATCCGGGCATCAGCATCAGCGGGCCGTTGTCCGGGGTGTTCTCGGCCAGCAGCACCGACATCGAGAGCGCCCGCATCCGTGGCATGCCGTCTTCCACGTGCCAGGTTTCGAAGTCGGAATGCCAGTAGAACTCCTTGCCCTCGAAGCCGGGCTTGTAGTTGAGGCGCGACTGGTGGATGTAGACCTTGTCGTTGAGCAGGAACTGGGCGACGCCGGCCAGCCGCGCATCGGCGGCAAGGCGCCCGACTACGGGGCTTTGCGCGTGGATCTCGAAGATCGAGCGGATTTCCCGGCTTCCCGGCTCGGTGATGACCGTTTCCGGCGTAAGGCCCTCGGGGCCCGACAGCAGTTCCCTGGACTGCTTCTGAAGATAGGCGACCTCTGCGGGGGCGAAGACATCCTTCAGCACCAGGAAGCCGTCGCGGTCGAACTGTTCGGCCTGCCGCCGGGTCAGCGGCGCGTTGTCGCTCCAGTCGCCATGAACGACCGGGTCGAGGCGCGGAAGCATCTGTGCCTCGGAGGTGATGCGGGACGGGTAAAAGTCTGTCACGACGTTTCCCTCTCTATTTTTCTGGTTTTCAGGAATTGACGGCGACCTTCTGCGGTGCATCGACATCGGCGGGGTAGGCACCGCTCTCGTCGTGAACCTCCTGGCCGGTCACCGGCGGGTTGAACACGCAGGCCGTCAGGATATCGGTCTCGGGGCGCACGATGTGCTTGTCGTGCTTGTTCAGCGCATACATCACGCCCGGCTCCAGCTTGTGGATCTCGCCGGTGCCGAGATCCTCGATGGTGCCGGTTCCTTCCAGGACGAAAACGGACTCGAGATGGTTCTGGTAGTGCATCCTGAGTTCCTCGCCCGCATACATCGTCGTGATGTGGAAGGAGAAGCCCATGCCGTCGCCCTTGAGAAGCAGGCGGGCGCTGTCCCAGCCTTTCGATTTGACCAGGCGGTCGGTCTTGCGGATGTCCTGCAGTTGACGAACGATCACTTTTCTTTCCTTTCGTTATTCGGCTGCCACGCGGTAGCTGCCCGTGAGCACGGTGCGAACCGCTTCCTCGAGAATGTCGAGGCCGGCCGACAGGGCCGCATCGTCGATCACGAGCGGCGCCAGCACCTTGACGATCTCATCGTGCGCGCCGCTGGTTTCGATGATGAGCCCGGCGGCAAAGCAGGCGCTGGTGATGGTGTCGGCGATCTCGCCGGATCCGACATTGATGCCGCGCATCATGCCGCGGCCGCGCGTCGTCAACTTGAATTCGTCGGCGATGGCGTCCAGGCGCTGCGCCAGCAACTGTCCCTTGCGCGCGATCTCCTTCTCGAAGGCGTCGTCCTTCCAGAAATGCTTCAGCGCCGCGGTCGCCGTGACGAAGGCGTGGTTGTTGCCGCGGAACGTGCCGTTGTGCTCGCCGGGGGACCACTGGTCCAGTTCGGGGCGCAGCAGCGTCAGCGCGAAGGGTAGCCCCATGCCGGACAGCGATTTCGCCATCGTGACGATATCGGGCGTAAATTCCATGCCTTCGAAGCTGAAGAACTTGCCGGTGCGGCCGCATCCCGCCTGGATGTCGTCGACGATCAGCAGCGCGCCGTGGCGCCTGGCGATGTCGGCGATTGCGCGCAGCCATTCCGGCGACGCGACATTGAGGCCGCCTTCGCCCTGAACCGTCTCGACGAGGATCGCGGCCGGCGCATCCAGCCCGCTGGACGGATCGGACAGCCGCCGTTCCAGCAGCGCCGCCGTGTCGACATCCGGGCCGTGATAGCCGTCATAGGGCTCGTGACTGACATAGTTGAGCGGCACGCCGGCGCCGGTGCGCTTGGCGGCGTTGCCGGTGCAGGCCAGCGCGCCGAGCGTCATGCCGTGAAAGCCGTTGGTGAAGGCGATCACCAGTTCGCGGCCGGTCACCTTGCGGGCCAGCTTGATGGCGGCCTCGACCGCGTTGGTGCCGGTGGGGCCGGTGAACATGGCGCGATAGTCCAGCCCGCGCGGCTTCAGGATCAGGGACTCGAAGGTCTGCAGGAACTCGGCCTTGGCATCGGTGTGCAGATCGAGGCCATGGGTGATGCCGTCGGCCGAAATGTAGTCGATCAGCGCCTGTTTCAGCACCGGGTGGTTGTGGCCGTAATTGAGCGTCGAGCAGCCCGACAGGAAGTCGAGATAGTGCCCGTTCTGGTTGTCGTGCATCCAGACACCTTCGGCGCGGTTGAACTGCCGCGGCATCGAGCGCGCATAGCTGCGCACCGCCGATTCCCGGCGTTCGTAGATGGAGCGATCGGGAATGCGGCCGGTCGGTTTGGGCCGCGTCTGGCGAACGAATGTGTCTGAAGTCATGTCGTCAGATCTCCTGATTCTGGTGATTCTGGATCGGGATTATCGTTTCGGCAGCGGGCCGATGCGGGCCAGCCATTCGGTGGCATGCGCACCGGCGAAATGCGCCTCGCTCTCGAACATCGCGCTTTTGGTCAGCACGGTGCCCCAGCCGCGGGCCAGCCCGTTGAACAGGGCCCAGGACGGCGCGTTGTCGTCGGTCACCGTGGTGATGAGATGCGTGGTTCCCCTGGCCGAGGGCCGGTCGAGCAGCGCATGGATCATCCGTTGCGCAAGACCCTCGCCGCGCGCCGCCCGGGCGACGGCGACCTGCCAGACGAAGAAGCTGTCCGGCTCCGCGGGCGGGCGGTAGCCCGAAACCCACCCGACGATCTGCCCGTTGCGCTCGGCAACGATGCAGGTTCCGGCGAAATGCGTACACTGAAGCAGGTTGCAATATGCGGAATTAGTGTCGAGCGGCGCGCAATCGGCGATCAGGCGGGTGATTGCGGGGCCGTCCATGGCGGTCGGCTCTCGCAACCGCAACGCCTTGTCGGAGGACGGCGCAATGGCAATATCGGAAACCGCTGACATGCCCCCGGTGTAAGCGCCGGCTAATGCTTTATTTTTCGAACTAATTGTTTCGATCTCCGAATGGTCGGTCAACCTATAGAAAGCGCTCTTTACTGGCAAGTTCGCTATTTATGGCATTTCTGCCGTATTTCAAGCTTCGGATATCGTTCGATTGTCGAATAAAAATGCTTGGGGACAGGGAACCATTCACGATTCGCAACACTTGGAACGTGGCGCTAAGAAAGAGCATGAAATCAGAGATCGCCTCATTGACGCTGCGCGCCCTGCGACAGGTGCTGCGGGCCACCGAGATCGGTAGCCGCCAACTGGCCATCGCGACCGGACTTACGACGTCGCAATGGCTGGTGCTGCGCGAGGTCGATGCGCGCGGAAGGACGACGCCAGGCGTCGTCGCGCAGGCGCTGCAGTTCAGCCAGGCGACGATCACAACGATCGTCGACCGGCTTGTCGGTCTCGATCTGGTGCAGCGCCAGCGCAATGCGAACGACAAGCGCCAGTTTCTCCTGACCGCGACGCCGGCCGGCAGGGAGGTGGTCGCCAACGCGCCCGACCTGCTTCACCTGACATTCACGGATCGCTTCGTGCAGTTGCCGCAGTGGGAGCAGGCGATGATCCTGGCCGCGGTCGAGCGGCTCGCCATGCTGATGGATGCGCAGAATATCGATGCGGCGCCATTGCTCGACAGCGGCGCCATCGATCGATCCCAGCCCAAATAAAGCGTTTTCGAGCGAAGTGGGTGCCGGTTCGCGTGAAGAAGGCGCGTAAAACAGGGATAGAGAGCCCCGTTCCGATTCTATCGGAACGGGAATGGCTCTAACGCCGGCCCTGCATTGCCGTTTCCGATGGAATTCGGAAACGGGGCCTGCGTCGTTGTCTTGATGCTTCTATCTTGATGCGGGGTGCCTGTGCGGGGTGGCGTCCGTCCTCGGGGCAAGCCCGCATCCTCGGGCAAGCCCGAGGACATGCTGTGCTCGATAGTGCTGGCGCGGCGTTCCGCGCATCAGCCTTGTCGGTCCGGGGCGGCCCGGGTCGCCCCGGACCGTGTCCCCGATTGCCGGAATGCGCGGCTATTTGGCATCGCCGAAGAACAGGTTCGGGAAGAACATGGCGATGTCGGGGAACATGATGAGGATCAGGACGCCGACGAATGTCACCAGCACGTAGGGAATGACCGACAGATAGATGTCGTGCATCGTCACGTCCGGCGGCGCCACGGCCTTGAGGTAGAACAGATTGAAGCCGAATGGCGGGGTCATGTAGCCGATCTCCATCATGATGATGAAGATGACGCCGAACCAGATCGGATCCCAGCCGAAGGACTGCACCGCCGGCAGGAACACCGGCAGCGTGATCAGCATGATCCCCACCGGATCGAGCACCATGCCGAGCACCAGCAGCACGATCAGCATGAAGGCGAGCGCGCCCCACCGGCCGCCGGGGATCAGCGTCATCAGGTGGTTCATCAGCTCATTGGCGCCCAGCGTGGTATAGGCGGTGGAGAAGGCGTGCGCCGCGAACAGAATCCACATGATCAGCGCGGTCAGCTTCAAGGTCTGCATCGCCGCGTCGTTGAGCACTTCGAACGACAGCTTGCGATGAATTGCCGATGACACCAGCGCGCCGAACACGCCGAGCGCGGCCGCTTCCGTCGGCGTCGCGAAGCCGCCGAAGATTGCGCCCAGCACCAGCAGCACGATGAACAGCGGCAGGAATACGGCCTTCAGCGACTTGATCCTCAGATCCCAGTCGCCGCGTTCCTCGACCGGCAGCGCCGGCGCCAGCGAAGGCTGCAGCCAGGCGCGCACGCCGATATAGATCGACACCAGCACGAACAGCAGGATGCCCGGGCCGATGCCCGCTGCGAACAGCCGGCCCACCGAAACCTCGGTCAGCAGCGCATAGAGCACCATCAGGATCGACGGCGGGATCAGGATGCCCCAGCCGCCGCCGCAATTGATCGCGCCGATCGCAAGCTGCTTGTCATAGCCGCGCTCGAGCATGCGCGGCAGCGCGATGGTGCCCATGGTGACCACCGCGGCGCCGCTGATGCCGCTCATCGCCGCGAAGATCGCGCAGATCGCCACGGTGCCGATCGCCAGGCCGCCGCGGATCGAGCCGAACCAGACGTGCATCATCCGGTAGAGATCCTGCGCGACACCGGATTTTTCCAGCAGCATCGCCATGTAGACGTACATGGGAATGGCGATGAGCGTGAAACTCATCATCGAGTCCCAGAACTTGGAGGCGACGATGTAGAAGCCGACCGGCCCCATCGTGAAATACAGGAAGATGACGGAGATGCCCCCCAGCGTGAAAACGAGGGGGGTCCCGATGAATAGGAAGAAAATCAGCGAACCGAAGAAGAGAAGCGTGATGAGTTCAACAGACACGAGCGATCTTCCCGTTCAATGAGAGGGTTCGTTGGCTTGCTTGCCGAACACGTCCGGATCGTTCTCGAGACCCATCAGCGTGCGGATATCCGACGCGACGCGCACGAGCTGCTGCAGCAGCAGCAGCACGCCGGCGACCGGAATCGCGACCTTGACCGGCCAGATCTGCGGGTTCCAGATGCTGGAGGAGGTTTCGAGCTTGGCGGCGGATTCCCACGCCATGTCGGAGCCCTGCCAGATCAGCACCGCAAGAAACAGGAAGCACAGGAACGAGGTTGCCAGGTCGACCTGCGCCTTCCGCGTGGGGCTGTAGCGGCCATAGAGGATGTCGACGTTGACATGTCCCCGCTCGACCAGCAGGTAGCCGCCGGCGATCACCGCATAGACGCCGAAAATCAGCTGCGCGAATTCAGCGGTCCAGATCGCGGCGCTGCCGACCACGTAGCGCATGATGACGTCGGCCATCAGCAGCACGAATATCGGCAGGATCAGCCAGGCGGCGATGCGCGCGCACCATGTGTTGATCCAGGTAATCGTTCTGGCAAGCGTTAGCATCTAGCCCCCGTTTCCGTTTGACCGGCACCCAGTGCGGGCAAACATTCGCCCCCCCGGCGATGCAGCGGTTGGATGGTCCCGGCCAGCACGCCGCTGGTCGGGACCGATATTTCGTCAGGTGTAGCCGAGATCCGACATCAGCCCGGTCAGCGCCTTGCAGCCCTTGGCCGCAATCTCTCCCTTCGCCTGTTCCTTCTTGATGATGGCCTGGGAGGCTTCATGGAACTTCTTCATGACGTCGTCGGGGAAATGCACCACCTCGACACCCATCTTGGTCTTGCCCATGGTGAGGGCGCGCGCCTCCTGTTGCAGGTATTCGACGGTGCGGAGGAAATAGCGTTCCTCGACCAGCGACAGGAATTGCAGCTTGAGGTCCGGCGGCAGCTTGTCGAGCGCCGCGATGTTGATGATGTAGGCGTCGTTGGCGAAGCCGAGCGCCGGCTTCATGTGATATTTGGCGACCTCCCAGAACTTCATCGACATCGCGCCGACCGCTGCGCCCCAGTGGGCGCCGTCGACCACGCCGGTGGCGATCGCCTGGTAGATCTCGGGGCCCGCGACCTGCTGCGGCGATGCGCCGGCGGCTGCGAGGTATTCCAGCATGGTGCCGGTGGAGCGGACCTTCAGCGAACTGAAGTCATCGACCGTGGCGATCTTCTTCTTCAGCACGAGTTCGGTCGGATAGACCTTCTCGGCCAGGATGAGGACGCCCTTGGGCTTCAGCTCCTCGTTGACCATCTTCTCGATGCCGAGATTCTTGGTGAGATGCATCATCTCCCAGGATTCGCGCAGCGCTCCAGGGGTGCCGTAGAGCAGCCCCATGGCCTGCGCCTCGCCGAGAATGTAGCCCGGCGAAATCGTACCCATGGGCACGACGCCGCGCTTCACCACGTTGAAGATTTCTCGGTCCTTGGCGATTTCGCCGGCGCCGTACAGCTCCATCTTGAAGCGGCCGCCGGTGCGTTCTTCGAGGAGCTTGGCGAGCACGCCGAGACTGTCGTTGAAGGAGCCCGATGCCTTGGGCCAGTGCGCCTGTACCTTCCAGGTTACCTTGGTGTCCGCTCGCGCGCTGCTGATAACGGCCGGCGCCGCGACAAGCGCAAGCGATGCCTTCAAAAGGTTACGTCGTCCCAATGTGCTGGTGGTTTCAGCCATCCCATACCTCCCTGGTGATTGATTGCTTTTTCAGTATTGGATCATGGAAACCTCGGCCTAGTCAAACGACCATCGAGGGGGCGCGTCATCTTGGCGCGCACGACGAGTGCGACCGCGATTGATTCATTCCGCACACTGGAAGAAGCGTCGGTCGGATCGTCGTTTCGGGCATTCGGGCCCGATGTTCATCCGCGCGTCGAACGTCAATGGTGGAGCGATGATTCCGGCGCATCGTCGCCGGCATCTGCCGGCGGAACGTTGCGTGGCGTGCGGCCGCTATCGAGTTACCGTCTTCGCCGGTATCGCTGTCCGCGAGATACTGGTCCTGGCCGTCTTGAGGGCAGGCGTCTTGTTGAGGGCAGGTGTCTTGTTGAAGGCAGGTGTCTTGGGGGCAGGTATCCTGCGCGTGGTCGTCATATCAGTCGCGACAGCTTCCGCGGCGCGGCGCATGGCGCGGGCATAGCTGTCGGCGGCGTTGTCGGCGGATATCTGCAGCCGCTTCGCCGCCACCGTGCCTTCCTCCGGCGCATGTTTGGCCATCTGCCGGTAGCGCTGCTTCGACGCCGCATCCTTCGCCTTGCCGGCAAGCGCGAGGTAATGATTGCGTCCGGCCTTCGCCGCGGCCATCAGGCTCTTGTGCTGCTGCTTTGCCAGTTTGCGGATCAGGGTGTCGAGATCAGCGCCTGCCATGATCGTTGCCCCTCAAATGAAGCGCAGGTTGTCGATTGCGCCGGCCTGGCAGGCGGCCGGCGGAAGGGCAATGCGGAAGGCGCGCGACGCTGGCGCTTAATCCTGGGACAGGAAGTCGACCGCCGCTTGTCGTGTCATGAACCGACCGAGTTCGCGATAGTCGGGTTCGTGCTCCGCCGTTTCGGGCGACCACAGAACGATGAAGCTGTTTCCATCCTTCTCGATCAGCGTCGTCATATCCTCGCTCATGTGCGGTGTCCTGTCCCTTGCGCCACAGTGTGGGCATGCGCAATCTGCCATGCAGGACCATTGATCGGCCCACTGGCGATGGCAGCGCTCGCATTTGTAATGATTGAGAAACCAGGCCACTTACGGAGCTACGCCGATTAAAATGAGTGGGACTGCTGGAACTCCGCGGCCCTCTCTTACCAAATTATACAACTCACTTTCGTAATACCCGACCCCTGAAGACATCTGCTGCTGAAGTTCCTTCATTGGCAAAATCTCCACACCGACATCGATGACATCGCCAACAAAGAACGCAAGATGCTTCACGAACAGATCGTAAGCGACGAAAGCATACTTGCCGAACTGAACCTCCACCGCGACGCGGTCTTTAACGAAATCTGTCTGATTATATGAGGGCAGCGCCTTCAAACCAGCTTCTTCAATCTCCGTCTTTTGTTGGGCGGGAGGAAGAAACAGTGTTTTGCGGATCAATCGCGCGTCGGTTGTCACCCAGTAAGAAATTCTCCGTTCGGCCCAGTCATGTTTTTCGAAGCCGCTTCGAATAGCCTTATTCATGGCTGGCGGAGAGTAGAGCAGATTGCCCTTCGATCGAATTTCTTTGGAGACTTTTGTCCTGCAAGCGGCGGCATCAGCATGCTTGATGACATCTTGGATTTCGGTCCACAATTGGGGACGATGGACCATCAAAATTTCCAATCCGCCGAGATGCGAATAACACTCGACAATTTTCATTTGTGTCCACCGTAGGGTTTGGTCGGGTCGTAAACGGGCCGGTCCATTGGACGTGTTTTCAAATGCCCGGCCCTCAGCAAATGAACGCGCTCCCATGCGATATCAACGTATTCGGGGATGATGTCGCATCCCAATCCGTGTCGTCCGTGTTTGACGGCGCCTACAACGGTTGATCCCACCCCCATATATGGGTCGAATACCTGATCGTTCCGGTTGGTCAGCGAAAGTACAAGACGCTCAGCAAGTTCGACTGGGAACTGACAGGGGTGCTTGGTTTTCTCGACATGATTGTTCTTGACGTTTGGAAATATCCATACGTCTGACCTGCTCCCCTGAAACGCCCCCGATTTTGAGTTAGGGTTTCTGTTCTCCAGCCAGGAGACAGACGATGCGTAAGAGCAGGTTTACCGAAGAGCAGATCATCCGGGTTTTGAAGGAGCACGCCG
>JAGRLZ010000187.1 GCA_020441545.1 Xanthobacteraceae bacterium
AATGAGAATGCCTGCCGGGTTGTGGAACCCGAACCTTGCCTGACGGGTCAAATGATCGATCTTTCGCGCTTCATCGTCTTTCACGCCCGCCGCGCACCGCGGTGGTGCGCGCCGAAACATCGCGGCGAGCGGGAGACCCGTGCCGATGGCTAGGGCCGGCACCGCCCGCGCCGCCGGTGCGATGACGAAGCTCAGCCGTGCCGAGCGCAACGCGGCGACCAGGCGCAAGCTGTTCGACGCCGCCACCAAGGTGGTCGGCAAATACGGCTATGCCGACGCCTCGATCTCGCGCATCACCGAGCGCGCCGGCGTCGCCCAGGGCACCTTCTACAACTATTTCGGCAGCCGCCAGGAACTGCTCGACCAGTTGCTGCCGACCATCGGCCTCGACATGCTGAAGTTCATCCGCGCGCGCACCGGCGCGATGCGGCCCGGGGCGACACGCGAGGTCAGCGGCTTCCGCGCCTTCTTCGATTTCCTGCTCGAGGTTCCGGAATTCCAGCGCATCCTCAACGAGGCCGAGGTCTTCGCTCCGGCCGGCTACCAGAAACACCTCGACAACATCGCCAAGCCGTTCGTGCGGCTGCTGCGGCAGGCCCGCGAGGCCGGCGAGATCGTCGACTACAGCGACGAGGAATTCGAGGCGCTGGTCCACATGTTCATGGGCGCGCGCGGCTATCTCAGCCTGCGCTATGCCTATCCCGGCGGCGTGGCCTCAAAGGTGCCCGGGCACGTCGTCACCGCCTACGAGAAGCTGATGACCCGCGGCCTGTTCCGGCCCGACTCCAAGCGCAAACCGACAACACGAAAGAGGACAACCTGATGGCGCAGGCCGGCACTATTCTCGTCACCGGCGGCAGCCGCGGCATCGGCGCGGCGACCGCTGCCCTGCTCGCCGCGGCCGGCCACCGCGTGGTGATCGTCGACATCGCGCCGCGGCCGATCGACGGCGGCGCGATGCTGTGGCCCGAGCGGTTCGACGTCGCCGACGAACCGGGCGTGGCCCGCGCCGTGGCGGCGATCGAGGACACCCACGGCCCGATCGACGGCCTCGTCAACGCCGCCGGCGTGTTCGGCAAGATGCACAAGGTCGAACGCATCCGCATGGAGAGCTGGGACCGCGAGGTCGATATCGACCTGCGCGGCACCTTCATCGTCGCCCAGGCGGTCGGGGTGCGGATGGCGGCGCGCGGGCGCGGCGCGATCGTCAACGTCGCCTCCGTCGCCGGCATGACGTCGGGGCCGATCCACGCCTATACCGCGGCCAAGGCCGGCGTGATCCAGCTCACCCTCTCGCTCGCCGGCGAATGGGGCCGCCGCGGCGTGCGCGTCAACGCCGTCTCGCCGGGCTTCACCCGCACCGCGGCGCTGCAGGCCGCGATCGATGCCGGCCTGCTCGACGAGGACCGCCTGAGCCGCAACGCGGCGATGGGCCGGCTGGTCGAGCCGGCCGAGGTGGCGCAGGCGATCGCGTGGCTGCTGGGCCCGGCGAGCAGCGCCGTCACCGGCATCAACCTGCCGGTCGACAGCGGCTTTCTCGCCGGCCTCGCCTGGGACGCCTATGGCGGCCTGACCCGACAGCCCACCGGCGCCCCGACACCCTGACACCACCAGCGACAACCACGAGGCGGCAATGACATCCCACCAGCCCCAGCGCCAGACCGCGCAACCCGAAGGCTCCATCGATCAACGCGCGCTGCGCGCCGCGATCGCGCAAGGCGACATCCGCGTGCTGCTGATGGTGCTGGTCCACCTGACCGGCGACCTGCGCTGGCTCGAGCCGCCCTACAAGCCGAAGCGGGACGTGCGGCTGATCCCGGATCCGCAGGCCGGGCTGCCGCCGCAGATCCAGGATGACATCCGCGCCGCCGTGGTCGACCTGTTCCGGGACGGCACGCCGAGGCCGGTCATTACCGATCCCGGCAACGACCTGATGCGGAAGATGATGGGCGCCACCCTCGGCGAGCCGGTGGCGCCGGAATATGCTCCCCTGATCCGCGAGGAGATGGCGCTGGTCGCCCGCGACAAGCGCTGGACCCGGACGCCGCCGGAGGAGACGCTGGCACAGCACAAGGTGCTGATCGTCGGCGCCGGCGTCTGCGCCATCGCGCTCGGCGTCGCGCTCGGCCGGCTCGGCATTCCCTACACCATCGTCGAGAAGAATGCCGGCCTCGGCGGCACCTGGTACGTCAACCAGTATCCCGGCTGCGGCGTCGATACGCCGAACCACTCCTATTCGTTCTCGTTCAGCGCCCGCAATCCGTGGACCCGCTATTTCTCCCAGCGCGACGAAATCCACGACTACCTCAAGAAGGTGGCGCGCGAATTCGGCGTCCACGACCGCATCCGCTTCAACACCCGCCTGACATCGGCGCGCTGGGACGAGACGACGAAGCGGTGGGTCGCGTCGCTGTCGACGCCGGACCGCGACGAGCAGGTCGAGGCCGCGGTGCTGGTCAGCGCGATCGGCCAGCTCAACGACCCCTCGATGGCGAAGTTCGAAGGCGCCGAGGACTTCGGCGGCGACCTGTTCCATTCGGCGCTGTGGCCGAAGGGCTATTCGGTGAAGGGCAAGCGCGTCGCGGTGATCGGCACCGGCGCCACCGCCATGCAACTGGTGCCGAGCATCGCCGACGAGGTGGCTGCGGTGACGGTGTATCAGCGCACCGCGCAGTGGTCGCGGCCGGTCGCCGGCTATTCCGACCTCATCACCGATGGCGCCCAGTGGCTGCTGGCGCATGTGCCGTTCTATGCCGAATGGTATCGCTTCAACATGTTCTGGCGCTACGGCGACGGCCTGCTGCCGTTCCTGCGCAAGGATCCGGATTGGCCCCACCCCGACCGCGCGGTGAACAAGGGCAACGACCGCCACCGCGAGGAACTGACCGATTTCATCCTCTCCGAGCTCGAGGGCCGGCCGGACCTGATCGAGAAGTGCGTGCCGACCTACCCGCCCTACGGCAAGCGCATCCTGCTCGACAACAACTGGTTCAAGACGCTGCGCAAGCCGAACGTCGACCTGGTGACCGACAGGATCGATCACATCGCGCGCGACGGCATCGTCACCGCCGACGGCGGGCTGCATCCCGCCGACGTCATCGTGGTCTCGACCGGCTTCAAGGTCACCGAAATGGCGGCGCGGCTCGACATTACCGGACGCGACGGCAGGAGCCTGCGCGACGCCTGGGCCGGCGACAACCCGACCGCCTATCTCGGCATCACCGTTCCGGGCTTTCCGAACTTCTTCAACATGCTCGGTCCCAACACCGGGCCGGCGCACGGCGGCAGCGTCATCTTCCAGGCGGAATGCCAGTCGCGCTACATCTCCGCATGCCTCGTCGCGATGATCGAGCAGGAGATCGCCGCGATCGACGTCAACCGCGACGCGCTCGACGCCTATGTCCGCAAGGTCGACGACGAGCACGAGCAGATGATCTGGACCCATCCCGGCATGACGACCTACTATCGCAACAGCCACGGCCGGGTGTTCTCGGCGATGCCGTGGCGCTTCGTCGACTACTGGGCCATGACGCACGATCCGGATTTCCGCGACTACAAGGTCACCGCGCGCTGACGAGGATGCCGCTCGACGGCAGGAAAAGCCGCGCGTGGTGGCGGTCGCAAGGGTGGCCGATCCCGGCGCAATCCTGCAACGACGCAATGCAAAAATGCGGATTGCAATCGCGCCCGCGGTCGCTATCTGGGGCGCAATCACAGAGACCGCAACACGCTTGCCCGGGCGCCGCGAATGGCGCCTTCGCGGGTCGCGGCGCCGTTGCCCAAAAGATTTGGAAACACCGACCATCATGACGGAGCATAGCCTCTGGCGTTTCTCGCGCGCATTGCATCGCGCCCTTGACGAGCGCCACCTCGACGACCTCGAAAATCTTATCGACGACGATATCGACTGGGCCATCTACGGGCCGGTCGACATGTTCACGTTCCTCGGAGCCCGACACGGCAAGGCTGCCGTGATGGAGGTCTGCCGGCAGATCGCCGACAACGTGCAGGTGCGCCGCTTCGAACGGGAATCGGTGATGCTGGGCGAGAACAGCGCCGCCTCCATGATGCGGTACTCGCTGACCGCGCTCGACTCCAACCGGCCGATCAGCCTCCGCGTCGCCCATTTCGCCCGGTTCAGGGACGGCCGGCTCGCCAGCATGCGCGTGCTGGTCGATACCTTCGATCTGGTCGAGCAGGCTTTGGGGAGCCCGATCCACCTGCCGAAGATCGCCTGACAGCCGGCGCCGTTCCCGTCGGCGCCGGCGCAACACGGTTAACGCACCGTTAACGACGGCGGGCATCGCGATCGCCCTTGGAGCCATTTCCGTTCCGATTCTATCGGAACGGGGCTCTCTATCCTTGTTTTGACGCGTTTTCTTGACGCGAACCGCTACCCGCTTCGCTCGAAAACGCTCCGGCATCCGGCCGGCCGAACTATGGCGGGCGCGCATCCCGGTTTCGCGCGAAAGAGCGAAGCTCGCCGCAGATTGGCCCCGATCTTGTCAAATTCAAAAGGACTTATGATTTATTATTTCGTCGTGCGGGGGACATCCGCGCTCGCTCCATAGCGAAAGGGAAAAATGCCGATGAGTGCCAATTTGTCCGAGAAGGTCGATTCGATTGAATCCGACAACAACCTCGCTGCCGTCTCCGAGGTCGAGGCCGGGATTCGCGACTTCGTCCGGAACGATGTCGCCTACCTCCGCCGCCCGGCCGCCGGTCAATCGACCACCGAGACGCCGCCGCTCGATTCCAGCGCCGACGCCACCGTCAACAACGTCAATTCGCTGATCCAGCGTGTCGCCGGCACCTCGCTCGGCGAGATCGAGAAGCTGATCTCCGAACTCGAGGCGCTGCGCGACCTGCTGCACGCCGAGGGCCAGCGGGTCCAGCGCGAGATCGCCGGCTATGCGCAACTGAGCCAGGCCGCGATGAAGTCGACCCGCATGATCGCCGACAACGTCGAGCAGTGGAAGAAGGCGGCCGAGAACCTGCGCGGCAGCTAGAGCGTTTTCGAGCGAGGCGGATACCGGCCCGCGCAAAGAAAACGCCTTAAAAACAATGATGTATAGCTCCGTTCCGATAGAATCGGAACGGAAACGGCTCCGAGCCCGCCGCCCTGTCCGGGGTGGCGGCTTTTTTGTGGGCAGCGCGCATGATGGATGCGGCGAGCCTCGCGCGGTGGCCTCCCCAAACCCCGCATCGACGTGTCCCGGCCGCGGCCTTACTTTGCCTTTCGCGGCACGAAGGCGGTCGCGAGGATGGAATAGACCGCCTCGCCATCCTGGTTGACGCCGGTGGTCCGCGCCTGCGCGATACCCCATTCGGGACGCGAGTCGGATGTGCGAAGCGCCTCCAGCACGCTGGTGAAGGTGATGGTATCGCCCGCCAGCACCGGCTTGAGCCAGCGCAACTCGCGAAAGCCCGGCGACGGCCCCCACACCGCCGGCGTCCCGCCGGCCGCGATCGTCTCGGCGATCTCCTGCTGGCCCTTGGCGACCAGCAGCTTCATGCAGACCGAACCGACGTGCCAGCCGGACGCGGCGAGCCCGCCGAACAGCGAATTGCGGCCCGCCTCCTCATCGAGATGGAAGCGCTGCGGATCGAACTGGCGCGCGAACGCCTTGATCTCGTCGGCGGTGAATGTGTAGGAGCCGAGTTCGCGGCGCTGCCCGACCTCGAGGTCTTCAAAGAAACGCATCTGTCAGTTTTCCGAACGAGTCCCGGTGCCGCCATCGCGGCGCCTGACGATGATCGGCGAGGTCGCCTCCACCAGGGTCTGGCCCGATGCATTGCGAACCTTCATCTTGAAGGTGACGATGCCGGTCTCGGGCCGGCTGCGCGACACCCGGGCCTGCGCGACATCGACATCCAGCGTCAGGTCGTCGCCCGGCCGCAGCGGCGACATCCAGCGCAGTTCGTCCACGCCGGGCGAGCCGAGCGACGCGGTGCGGCCGATGAAGCCGTCGAACAGCATCCGCATCATCAGCGAGGAGAGGTGCCAGCCGGAGCCGGACAGGCCGCGCAGCATCGAGCGCTCGGCCGCCGCCTCGTCGAGATGCATCGGCTGCGGGTCGAACTCGGAGGCGAAGGCGATGATCTCCTCGCGCGTGACGTGGCGCGGGCCGAAAGTGCCGAAATGGCCGACGGGAAAATCTTCGAATGCAAGGGTCATATCGGGGGACATTTGGTGGGAGGCCCGATTGTGGCCGTTATTTGCCGCAATCACAAGCCGCAGGTTTGCATGAACTCGTCGCGATCCTGCCGCACCTGATCGATGGACCGGCGTAGCGGCCGTGTGCAAACACGGCCGTCGCCACACCCCAGGCAACACATCCCGGGCGCCTCACCCCAGGCAACACACCCCAGGCAACACACCCCGGGCGGCCGGCCTCGGTCAACGCGCGCGCAAGAGCCCCCGACCTGCACCTTTCAGCGAACAACGTTCCGACGCTGCAGAACGAAACGAATTTCGGATTCAGGGCAGCGGATTCGGGATACCAGGAGATCGGTTGATGTTTGAATTTCGCGATTTGTTTCAGTGGGACCGCTTCATCACGCCCGGAATCATCAAGACCTTCTACTGGCTGGTGATCGCGCTGATCGTGCTGTTCGGCCTGTCGGGCGTGTTCTCGGGGCTCGCGGCGATGACGCTGAGCCCGTTCGCGGGCGTGCTGATGGTGCTTTACAGCCTTGCCGGCGTCGTCGTCGGCATCGTGTTCTCGCGCATCGCCGCCGAATTCGTCCTGATCGTGTTCCGCATCAACGAGCACCTCGGCGCGATCCGCGACCAGGGCGCCGGCATGGGCGGCCGCGACAGCATGCCGCCCTTCAACCGCAGACCGGCGCCTTGAGCGCCCGCAACGGGAATCGCGCGACGCCGCTCAGGTGTTGAAGCGGAAGTGCATCACGTCGCCGTCGGCCACGACATACTCCTTGCCTTCCAGCCGCAGCTTGCCGGCGTCGCGCGCGCCGGCCTCGCCGCCCAGCGCGACATAGTCGTCATAGGCAATGGTCTCGGCTCGGATAAAGCCTTTTTCGAAATCGGTGTGGATCACGCCGGCCGCCGCCGGCGCCCTGGTTCCCCGGGTGATGGTCCAGGCACGCGCCTCCTTCGGCCCCACCGTGAAATAGGTGATGAGATGCAGCAGCTCGTAGCCGGCGCGGATCAGCCGGTCGAGCCCGGCCTCCTCCAGCCCCAGCGTCTCGAGGAAGTCGGCGCGCTCCTCGCGCGACAGCGTGGCGATCTCGGACTCGATCTTCGCCGAAATCACCACGGCGACCGCGCCTTCCTTCGCGGCATGTTCGAACACGGCCTGCGAGAAGCCGTTGCCGTCCGCCGCCGCGGCTTCCTCGACGTTGCAGACGTAGAGCACCGGCTTCGAGGTCAGGAGCCCGAGCATGCGGAAGGCGCGCTCCTCCTCCGGCTTGCGCTCCATGCCGCGGGTCGGCTTGCCGTCGCGCAGGAGCTTCAGCGCGCGCTCGACCAGATCGAGCTGCTCCTTCGAATCCTTGTCGCCGCCCCTGGCTTTCTTGCTCAAGGTATCGACGCGCTTCTCGAGGCTTTCGAGATCGGCCAGCATCAATTCGGTTTCGATGGTCTCGATATCGGCCAGCGGCGCGATCTTGCCCTCGACATGGGTGACGTCGGAATCCTCGAAACAGCGCACCACATGGGCGATCGCATCGACCTCGCGGATGTTGGCGAGGAACTGGTTGCCGAGCCCCTCGCCTTTCGACGCGCCGCGCACCAGCCCGGCGATGTCCACGAAGGTGAGCTGGGTCGGGATGATCTGCGCCGACTTCGCGATCGCGGTCAGCTTGTCGAGCCGCGGATCAGGCACCGCCACCGCGCCGACATTCGGCTCGATGGTGCAGAACGGATAGTTCGCCGCCTGCGCCGCCGCCGTTTCCGTCAGCGCGTTGAACAGGGTGGACTTGCCGACGTTCGGCAGTCCGACGATGCCGCATTTGAAACCCATGATCCTTGCCCGATAGTGATCGTGTCTGAGACGTCAGAGTGAATTGCATTCGCCATACGCGGGCTTGACCCGCACATCCATCTTTCTGACGAGATGGATCGCCGGATCAAGTCCGGCAATGACGCCGGTGTTCATGCGGCGCCGTTGTCGACGCCCGTGTCCCCGAAACCCTTGGCCTGCATCGCCAGATGCACCTTGTTCTGGAAACTCGAATCCTTGGACATCGCGAGCAGCCCGGCATTGTCCGCGATGATATCGCACAGCGTCTCGAAGCGCGGCTGCTCCGCCCTGGCGAAGTCGTTGAGCACGTAGGCGTGGACCAGATCCTTCACGCCGGGATGGCCGATGCCGATCCGCACGCGCCGATAGTCGTTGCCGACATGCGCCGAGATCGAGCGCAGCCCGTTATGGCCGGCGATGCCGCCGCCCACCTTGACGCGCACCTTGCCGGGCGGCAGCTCGAGCTCGTCATGGAAGACGCCGAGATCGCCGAGGTCCATCTTGAAGAAGCGCATGGCCTCGCCGACCGCGCGGCCGGATTCGTTCATGTAGGTTGCCGGCTTCAGCAGCACGACGCGCTCGCCGTCGATCGCGCCTTCGGCGGTCGCGCCCTGAAAGCGGCGGCGCCACGATGAAAAACCGTGACGCCGCGCGATCGCATCGATGGCGATGAAGCCGATATTGTGCCGGTTGCCCTGATACCTGGCGCCAGGGTTTCCGAGACCGACGAACAGCCGCATCGCGTGGCAGCGCCTCCGCGATCCAGCTTACTTTTTCTTGTCGCCGGCCGCCGGAGCCGCAGCGGCGGCACCAGCCGCGGGCGCCGCGCCGGCCGCGGGCGCCGCCGCAGCCGCCTTCTGCTCCTCGGCATAGCCGGACGGCGGAACGACGGTGACGAGCGTGGCATCCTCGCGGGTGATCGGCTTGACGTTGGCCGGCAGCTTGATGTCGGTCAGATGCAGCGAGCCGTTGATCTCGAGCTGCCCGACATCGGCCTCGAGATATTGCGGGATGTTGTCGGCCGGCGCTTCGAGTTCGACCGTGTGGGTGACGACGTTGACGGTGCCGCCACGCTTCACGCCCGGCGCGGTCTCGGCATTCAGCACATGCAGCGGCACGCTGACGCGGAGGGTCACGCCTTCGCCGAGGCGGAGAAAATCGACATGCAGCGGGACGTCCTTCAACGGATCGAGCGCGAAATCGCGCGGGATCACCCGGTGCTTCTTGCCGTCCAGCTCGATGTCATGGATCGTGGTCAGGAACCGGCCCGCCTGAATGCGCAGGCGCAGTTCGGCGTCGTTCAGCGAGATGGTCAGCGGGGGTTCGTCGTTGCCGTAGATCACGGCCGGAACCCGGCCGGCGCGACGTTCTGCCCGAGCGGCCCCCTTGCCGACTTTCGGACGAGCGGTCGCCTTCAATTCCTTGACGGTCGCCATCGTATAAATCCTTGTTTTCTAAAAGTTAAAGGCCGCGATGCGGCCCGTTTTCGATGCCACGGCAAGCCTCCAGGGGTGCGGGGGCCGTGGGCATGCCGGGGCTTTTAGCGCCAAAGCCCCGGAAAAACAAGGAAATGCCGGGATTTTTCTCCGCCGCCCCGGCGGGCTAGGCGCCCGGCGCGCTGCCGGCGCCGGCATCTCCAGTCGAGGCTCCGAGCCTGGTCTCCAGCGCATCGATGCGGGCTTTCAGCGCCTCGTTCTCCTCGCGCGCCAGCCGGGCCATATCCTTCACGGCCTCGAACTCCTCGCGTTTGACCAGGTCGAGGTCGCGCAGGATGCGCTCCGCCTGGCTGCGCATCACGGTGTCGATCTCGCGCTTGACGCCCTGCGCCGCCCCCGCCGCATCGTTCATCAGCCGGCCGATCTCGTCGAAAAACCGATTGTTGGTCTGGGTCATTGCTCAACTCTCCGGCGAACGCCACGGATTGATGTCTTGAATCGATCGCTCGGATTGATCTCCTGGATCGATTTCGCTCCCCCTGACAATGGCGATCCCGCACCGCCATCGCAAGAGCGTGCGCGGCGCGCGCCTTGTCAGGATGCGGTTTCCTTGCAATCGTGCGGCGCGTTCGCCACGAATCCCCCGACCTTCGGCCGATGCGCCATTCGCCGAGAAGCAGCCTCATGATCGACCAGCAAATCGACATTCCGACCAGGGACGGTCGCGTCACCACCTTCATCACCCATCCCGAGCGCGACGGCCCGCATCCGGTGATCCTGTTCTACATGGATGCGCCCGGCATCCGCGAGGAGTTGCGCGACATGGCGCGGCGGCTCGCCACCGCCGGCTATTACGTCGTGCTGCCGAACATGTATTACCGCGCCGGCGTCATGGAGATCGGCCCGATTCCGCCGGAGGAAGAGGCACCCGAACGCAAGCGCATGTTCGAGCTGATGTATTCGATCAATATCCCGCTGGTGATGCAGGACACCGCGGCGCTGCTGGAGTTCATCGCGAGCCAGCCGGCGGCGGGCAACGGGCCGATCGGCTGCATGGGCTATTGCATGAGCGGGCAATATGCGATCAACGCGGCGGCCACCTTCCCGGACCGGGTCGCGGCGGCGGCCTCGCTCTATGGCACGCACCTGATGACCGACCGCCCCGACAGCCCGCATCGCGTGGCGGCGAAGGCCAAGGCCGAGCTTTATTTCGCCTGCGCCGAGGTCGACCGCTGGGCGCCGCTGGAGATGATCGAGCCGCTGCGCAACGCCTTGCGCGAGGCCGGCGCCGATGCCGAGGTCGAGCTTTATCCCGGCACCCATCACGGCTTCGCCTTCCCGAAGCGGCCGATCTACGACAAGGCGGCGGCCGAACGGCACTGGGAGCGGCTGCACGCCCTGTTCCGCCGTCGCCTGCCATCATGACCGCGCGATGATTCCGCTCGCCATCGCCTTTCCGGTGTTCGACCCGGTGGCCATCGCCATCGGCCCGTTCGCGATCCGCTGGTACGCCCTGGCCTATATCTGCGGCATCCTGCTGGGCTGGCTGTATGCGCGCGCGGTGATCCGCCGCCCGGCGCTGTGGGGCGGGCAATCGCCGGTCACGCTGGTGCAGATGGACGACTTCATCCTGTGGGTGACGCTCGGCATCATCCTCGGCGGCCGCACCGGCTACGTGCTGTTCTACAATCTCGATTTCTTCATCCGGCATCCGATGGAGATCCTCGAATTGTGGAAAGGCGGGATGTCGTTCCATGGCGGCTTCATGGGCTGCGTGGCGGCGGTGATCCTGTTCTGCTGGAAGCGCAACATCTCGATCCTGTCGCTCGGCGACATCACCTGCGCGGTCGGCCCGATCGGCCTGTTCCTCGGCCGCGTCGCCAATTTCATCAATGGCGAGTTGTGGGGCCGTCCCGCCGACCCCGGCCTGCCCTGGGCGATGGTGTTTCCGAACGGCGGACCGCTGCCGCGCCATCCGAGCCAGCTCTATGAGGCCGGGCTCGAGGGCATCGCGCTGTTCGTCATCCTCGCGCTGATGATCCGCGCCGGCGCGCTGAAACGTCCCGGCCTGATCCTCGGCAGCTTCATCGCGCTGTATGGCCTGGCCCGGATCACCGGCGAATTCTTCCGCGAGCCAGACCCGCAGCTCGGCTTCCTGTGGGGCGGGCTGACCATGGGCATGCTGCTGTCGGTGCCGATGGTGCTGGCCGGCATCGGCATCGTTGCGGCGGTGCTGCGCCGGCCGCCGGCGCGGCACGACGCGATCACCACCGACAGCGCGACGCGGGGGACATCGTGAGCGAGGACACCCCGCTGCGCCGCGAGATCGTCCGCCTGATCCGCTCGGCCGGGCCGATGCCGGTCTGGCGCTACATGCACCTGTGCCTGTTCCACCCGCAATACGGCTACTATGTCTCGCGCGATCCGCTCGGCCGCGAGGGCGACTTCATCACCTCGCCCGAGATCAGCCAGATGTTCGGCGAACTGCTCGGGCTGTGGGCGGCCTCGGTGTGGCGCGACATGGGATCGCCGCAGACGCTGCGGCTGATCGAGATCGGGCCCGGCCGCGGCACCATGATGGCGGACGCCCTGCGCGCGATGCGGGTGCTGCCGCCGCTGCACCAGGCGCTCGACATCCGTCTGGTCGAGGTCAACCCGGCGCTGCGCCGCAAGCAGCAGGAAACCTTGAGCGGCCATCCGGTGCGCTGGCACAACAGCCTTGCGGACGTGCCCCGGGGCCCCTCGATCATCCTCGCCAACGAATATATCGACGTGCTGCCGGTCCACCAGATGGTGAAGCGCGAGGACGGCTGGCACGAGCGCACCGTCGAACTCGACGGCGACGGCCACCTCGCCTTCGGCGCCGCGCCGGAGCCGACGCCGCGCTTCGATGTGTTGCTGCCCGAACTCGTGCGGGCCGCGCCGGTCGGCGCGATCTTCGAATGGCGGCCCGACACCGAGGTCATGGGGATCGCGAGCCGCGTGCGCGACATGGGCGGCGCCGCGCTATTGATCGACTACGGCCACCTGTGCAGCGATGCCGGTGACACCTTCCAGGCGATCGCACGCCACAGCTTCGCCGATCCGCTGAAAAATCCGGGACAGGCGGACATCACCGCCCATGTCGACTTCGAGGCGCTCGGCCGCGCCGCCGCCAATGTCGGCGCCCATGTCCACGGCCCGGTAACGCAGGGCGAATTCCTGCAGCGGCTCGGCATCGAGGCGCGCGCCCAGTCGCTGATGCAGAAGGCGAACGAAACGGTTGCGCAAGGGATTCTCGCCGCCAAGAACCGCCTGATCGGCGGCGGCCGCGGCGGCATGGGCACCATGTTCAAGGTGATCGCGATGTCCGACCCGTCATTGACCGCGCTGGTCGGCTTCGGCGATCAGCCGGACCCCGAGGAAGCGACACCGTCATGATGCTGGCTTCTCCCCTGCTCGCGGCCATCCCGGGCCTGCGCCACGGTTTCTTCACCCGCGAGGGCGGCGTCTCCTGCGGTATCTATGACAGCCTCAACGGCGGCATCGGCTCGCGCGACGACGCGGCGAGCGTTGCGGAGAACCGCGGGCGGATGGCGGCGGCGCTGGGCGTCGGGTCCGACCGCTTCCTCACCGCGTATCAGGTGCATTCGCCGGACACCGCCGTGGCCGACGCGCCGTGGGACCATGCCGGCCGGCCGCGCGCCGATGCCATCGTCACCCGCACGCCGAACCTCGCGATCGGCATCACCACCGCCGATTGCGGCCCGGTGCTGTTCGCCGATCCGGCCGCGCAGGTAATCGGCGCGGCCCATGCCGGCTGGAAGGGCGCGCTGACCGGCGTGCTGGAATCCACCATCGACGCGATGGAAAGGCTGGGCGCGGCGCGCGGGCGCATCGTCGCCGCGATCGGCCCCCTGATCCGACAGAAGAGCTACGAGGTCGGCGCGGAATTCGTCGACCGCTTCACCGCGGCCGATGCGACCCACGCCGCCTTCTTCGCGCCCGCGGCCCGCGACGGCCACGCCATGTTCGATCTCGCCGGCTTCATCCGCGCGCGGCTGGAGCGCGCCGGCGTGCTGATGATCGACGATCTCGGCGACGACACCTATTCCGATCCGCGGTTCTTCAGCTATCGCCGCTCGGTGCACCGCCAGGAGCCCGATTACGGCCGCCACGTCCACGCCATCGTGCTCGGCGACGACTGAACCCGGCCCGACGAATTTGATGCGAATTGAGTGGGCCGCATCAGCACTCTGGTCATGAAGCGGTGCGCGGACCGGCGCCTGCCCTAGACGTTAACGGATTTTAACGATATCGAGAACCTTGCACGCTGGACGCGGACGGAGATCCGCGGATGGCAGGGCGAGGCGATCAGGATATCGATGCGACATCACCGCATTCCAGGCTCCCGCATTCCAGCCCCCAGGATTCCAGCCCCCGGGATTCCAGCCCCCGGGATTCCAGGCACGCGCATTCCAGCTCCCCGGATTCCAGGCTCCAGGATTCTAGGCTCCAGGATTCCAGGCTCCAGGACGGCGCTGCGCCTCTCGGTGCTGGCGCTGGCCTGCGCGCTCGCCGGTTGCGTCAGCGACGGCGGCCCGGTCGCCGGCGTGTCGGGCGCGGGCCCCACCGTCGCCTTCGAGTCCATCGACGGCCCGCCGCCCCCGGTCTTCGACCGCATGGTCGACGTGCTCGACAGCGAGGCCAAACTCCGCCAACTGGCCGTGGTCAGCCGCGAGGCGCCGGCGGCCTACCGGGTCCGCAGCTACCTGGCCGCCCAGGTCCAGCGCGGCAAGACCTCGATCGCCTGGGTATGGGACATCTACGACCGCAACCAGCGCCGCACCCTGCGGCTGAGCGGCGAGGAGCCGGCCGGCAGCAACAAGCGCGACGCCTGGGCCGGTGCCGACGACGTGGTGCTGCGGCGGATCGCGCAAGCGGGCCTGACCGGGCTGAGTGGCCTGATCGGCGGCCAGCCGGCCGCCCCGCAACCGGCGCCGGCGCGCGAGGAAACCCCACCCGTCACGGCCCGCGACGCGGTTGCGTCCGCCGCGCCGCCATCGAGTGAGGCGGATGCGCTGGGCTTCGCGGCCCGGTGACCGGCAATCCACCGGCGGAACGCGATTCCGTCCGAAAAACCGCCGAGTCGGGTTGCCAGGGCCGGCGGCTCCTTGATATCACCACGCTCGTCAGAACGAGCCGGTCGCGTGGCCCTTGATATGCTCAACATCGTTTCCACCAAATCCGAAGGGCAGGCGCCGATGTCGGCGAAAAATGGCGCGATCAAGCTGGTCGCCGGCAACTCCAATCCCGTTCTCGCCAAGGGCATCGCCGACGTCCTCGGCCTGCCGCTGACCAAGGCCAGCGTCCGCCGCTTCGCCGATGGCGAGGTGTTCGTGGAAATCCAGGAAAACGTGCGCGGCATGGACGTTTTCATCGTCCAGTCGACCTCGGCGCCGGCCAACGACCACCTGATGGAGCTTCTCATCATCACCGACGCGCTGCGCCGCGCCTCGGCCCGGCGCATCACCGCGGTGGTGCCGTATTTCGGCTACGCCCGGCAGGACCGCAAGGTCGGCTCGCGGTCGCCGATCTCGGCCAAGCTGGTCGCCAACCTGATCACCAATGCCGGCGCCGACCGCGTGCTGACGCTCGATCTTCACGCCGGGCAGATCCAGGGTTTCTTCGATATCCCGACCGACAACCTCTACGCCTCGCCGGTGATGGTGCGCGACATCCGCGAGAAGTTCGATCTCGCCGACCTGATGGTGGTGTCGCCCGATGTCGGCGGCGTGGTGCGTGCCCGCGGCCTCGCCAAGCGCATCAACGCGCCGCTCGCCATCATCGACAAGCGCCGCGAGCGCGCCGGCGAATCCGAAGTGATGAACGTGATCGGCGACGTCGCCGGCTTCACCTGCATCCTGATCGACGACATCGTCGATTCCGGCGGCACCCTGGTGAACGCCGCCGACGCCCTGCTCGCCAACGGCGCCAGGGATGTCTACGCCTACATCACCCACGGCGTGCTGTCCGGCGGCGCCACCGCGCGCATCACCGGCTCGCGCCTCAAGGAACTGGTGATCACCGACTCCATCCAGGCCACCGAAGCGATCAAGGCGGCGCCGAACATCCGCACGCTATCGATCGCCACGCTGATCGGCGAGGCCATCAGCCGCACCGCCGCGGAAGAGTCGGTATCGAGCTTGTTCGATTGATTTGCGGGACGCCGATGCGACGACGCCGTCGTGCGAGCCGGGCGCAAGCAGATCTAAGACAACGCGGCTATTTCGTTCGTCATGGCCGGGCTTCGTCCCGGCCATGACGAACCAGCGTGACTACCCGATCCCGGCGGCGACCTGGCCGCCGAGCCGCTCCAGCGCGTAAAGCGTCGATGCGCAGGCATCCGCGACTTCCGCGCCCTTGATGGCGAAGTGCTTGCGGAAAAATTCGAAATGCGTGGCGTGCTCGTGAAAGAGCTGCGGCGTGAGCACCGCCGAGAACACCGGGATCTCGGTGCGCAACTGCACCTCCATCAGCGCGTCGATCACGGTGCCGGCGACGAAATCGTGGCGATAGATGCCGCCGTCGACCACCAGGCCGGCGGCGACGATGCCGGTATAGCGCCGCGTCTTCGCCAGCAGTTGCGCGTGAAGCGGAATCTCGAACGCGCCGGGGACGTCGAAGACATCGACCTGCGACGGCAGGATGCCGCGCGCCTCGATCTCCCTGACAAAGGCGATCCGGCATTCGGCGACGATGTCGCGATGCCAGCACGATTGCACGAAGGCAATCCGCTGCGGCTTGGCGAAACGGATCGGCGTCACTTGAGGAGGCGCTGATTCCGGCGGCGATGCTTCGGGCGGCAGCGCATCGCGCGGCGCCGCATCGCCGGCGGCCGGATGGGGGGACGCCGGATGAGGGGACG
>JAGRLZ010000029.1 GCA_020441545.1 Xanthobacteraceae bacterium
TACATGTTCACCCAGAACTGGTCGGGCAAGGTCGAGTATCAGTATTACGACTTCGGCACCGTCAACGTGTTCAATGCCGCGGGCGCGCCGATCGGTTCGTTCCGCAACGACGAGCACACCGTCAAGGTCGGCCTGAACTACCGCTTCGGCTGGGGCGCTCCCCCGGTGGTCGCCAAGTACTGAGCGACCATCGACTGAGTCACAACCGGATCGCGTCTGACGCGAACCCGAACGATCAGGAAGGCCGGCCTCGTGCCGGCCTTTTTGCGCGCGGGGTATAAATCCCGACAACCGCCGCGAGCCGGGTGCTGACGGCATCCGATGCCCTGCGCGGCGAAGCGGATGCGCTGCGCGGCGAGGTCGATGCGTTGCCTGCCAATATTCGCGCCGCCTGAAGCACGATCCCGGAGCATGATCCCGAAAAGCGGAAGCCGGCTTCCGCAAAAAGATCACGCGCGAACGAAAAGATGAACGGCGGGTCTGCTTCGCCGTAAGCGGATCGGACTCCAGGACATTCTTTCCCACGGCAGGTCGCCCCCCTGATGCGTCCTGCGCCGATTGACTCGGTTGCCGGCGCGTGGTCCTTGGAATGGTTCGCAAACGCCATCAGTCGCCGGGCCGATGGAATGGGCCTTGCATGTAACTTGCTTGCATATGAGGTGCCGGCCCGTGAGATCGGCACCAGGCATATCTTATTTGGCGTATCTTGATTTGAAGCGGTATGACCTTTTCCGAAGCGCCGCCCGTTTCGGTATCACGCTCGAGGAGACCCGCATGAGCACGACGTCCCAATCCGGCACCCCGACCACGGCGCCGTTGCGCCACGACTGGAGCCGCGCCGAGGCCGAGGCACTTTACAACCTGCCATTTGCGGATCTGGTCTTCAGGGCGCAGGGCACGCACCGCGCCAATTTCGATCCCAACCATGTCGAGACCGCGAGCCTGCTCAGCATCAAGACCGGCGGTTGCCCGGAGGATTGCGGCTACTGCTCGCAAAGCGCCCACTACGATACCGACGTCAAGGCGACCAAGCTGATGGACACCGACGCCGTGGTCGCCACCGCCCGGCGCGCCAAGGACGCCGGCGCAAGCCGGTTCTGCATGGCCGCGGCCTGGCGCAATCCGAAGGACAAGGATCTCGACCGGGTTTGCGACATGGTGAGCGCGGTGAAGGATCTCGGCCTCGAGACCTGCGCCACGCTCGGCATGCTGACGCCGCCACAGGCCGAGCGCCTGCGCTCGGCCGGGCTCGATTTCTACAATCACAATGTCGACACCTCGCCGGAATTCTACGGCCGGATCATCACCACGCGCACGCTGCAGGATCGCATCGACACGCTGGCCTCCGCGCGCGACGCCGGCCTCAAGATCTGCTGCGGCGGCATCGTCGGCATGGGCGAGCAGGTCGAGGACCGGCTCGGTATGCTGGTGTTGCTCGCCAATCTGCCGAGCCACCCGGAGAGCGTTCCGATCAATCTCTGGAACGAGGTGAAGGGCGTCCCGGTCAACCAGACCGCGGACCGGCCCGACCCGATCGCGCTGGTGCGGATGATCGCGGTGGCGCGGATCATGATGCCGAAAAGCGTGGTGCGCCTCTCCGCCGGCCGGCAATACATGACCGACGAGTTGCAGGCGCTGTGTTTCGTCGCCGGCGCCAACTCGATCTTCATCGGCGACGTGCTGCTGACCACGAAGAACCCGCAGACCATGCGCGATGCCGACCTGCTGGACCGTCTCGGGATCACGTCGCGGCTCGACGACGCCAAGGTTCCGGCGCAGGCGGCCGAATAGCCCGCTTGCCTGCAATCGCGGCCACCAGCCATGCCGTCGGCGCGGAGCTCGGCGATCCGCCAGCCGGCTTTTCGGCTGGTGCCGGGCTGCCGGTTTCGCTAGACCTTTTCCAATCCGAGGGAAGCTTCGTTCTTCGCTTCCGTTTTTGATGCACCGTCCTGCTTGCGCGGACCGGCATCCTCCATCGAGCCACGCGACCGAGCCGGCTTTCCAACTGCGGCGATGAACATGCATTCCACACGCGAGCCCCTCCTCGGCCTGGCCGAAGCCCTGCGCTACCCGTGGGAAACGCCGCCCGCCCCCGGCGAGGTCATCGAACTGGCGCCCGGCCTGCTGTGGGTCCGGCTCAAGCTGCCGTTCCAGCTCAACCATGTGAACATCTACCTGCTCGCCGACGGCGACGGCTGGACCATGATCGATTCCGGCTTCGGCAACGAAGAGACGATCGCGGCCTGGACGAAGCTGTTCGAAGGCCCGCTCGCCCATGTCAGGATCACGCGGCTGATCGTGACGCACTCGCATCCCGATCACGTCGGGCTCGCCGGCTGGGTCGTGGAACGGTTCGGCTGCCCGCTCTACATGTCGCAGGTCGAATACCTGCAATCGGTCTATCACCAGAACCGCGGCACCGAAGAGCGCAAGATGGCGCAGCGGCTGTTCTTCCGCCGCCACGGCATGGACGAGGCCCTGACCGAGCAATTGCTGGGACGCGGCCAGGACTACCTGAAGCGGGTGTCGGTGCTGCCGGCCTCCTACCGCCGCATTTCGCACGGCGACGAGATCGCCATCGGCAACCGGCGCTTCAAGGTTCTCACCGGCGGCGGCCACGCGCTCGACCAGGTGATGCTCTATTGCGCGACCGACAAGCTGTTCTTCTCCGCCGATCAGGTCTTGAGCAAGATTTCGCCGAATATCAGCGTCTGGGCGGTGGAGCCCGACCAGAACTCGCTCGGCGAGTATCTCGCCTCGCTGGCCAGCCTGACCACCACGCTGCCCTACGACCTGCTGGTGCTGCCCGGCCACGGCGTGCCGTTCTACGGGCTGAAGACCCGGATCAAGCAGCTTGCCGATCACCACGAGGAGCGCTGCGGCCTGATCGCGACGGCCTGCCACGAGCAACCGAAGACCTCGGCCGAACTGGTTCCGGTGGTCTTCAACAAGCGGCCGCTCGATCCGCACCAGATGGGCTTTGCCGCCGGCGAACTGATCGCCCATGTCAACTACATGCTGGTCGAGGGCCGGCTCACCGTCGAGCCCGCGACCGACGGCATCCTGCGCTTCCGCTCGACCTGATCCGACTGCCCCGCCCGACGCGCGGCGAGAGCCATTTCCGTTCCGATCAAATCGGAACGGCGGGGCTCCATATTCTAGTTTGAACGCGTTTTCCTGACGCGAACCGGCACCCGCTTCGCTCGAAAACGCTCCAACGTTGCGGCAGATCAAATTCGTGCGTGCATCTCGCGCAGCCCGGCCTGCCGTCACCGGCCGGCTGGGGGCGGATTTCGGCTCGACAGCGAAGCTGGAAAGGCTCTAAATACAGGCAGGCGTTGCATAAGCGCCGGTCCGGCCATCAGGTTTGTCATGAATTGCGTTTGCCATGAATTACAATGAGTTCTTCAGCACCGCCCTCGATCGCCTGCATGACGAGCGGCGCTATCGGGTCTTTGCCGACCTCGAACGGATGGCCGGCCGGTTTCCCCACGCACTGTGGCACTCGCCGACCGGCACCCGCAATGTCGTGATCTGGTGCTCGAACGACTATCTCGGCATGGGCCAGCACCCCAAGGTGGTCGGCGCCATGGTGGAGACGGCGACGCGGATCGGCACCGGCGCCGGCGGCACCCGCAACATCGCCGGCAATCATCACCCGCTGGTGCAGCTCGAACAGGAACTGGCCGACCTGCACGGCAAGGAAGCCGCCCTGCTGTTCACCTCCGGTTACGTCTCCAACCAGACCGGCATCTCCACCATCGCCAGGCTGATCCCCGACTGCCTGATCCTGTCCGACGCCCTCAACCACAACTCGATGATCGAGGGCATCCGGCAATCGGGCTGCGAGCGCCAGGTGTTCCGTCACAACGACGTCGCCCATCTCGAGGAACTGCTGATCGCCGCCGGCCCCGACCGGCCGAAGCTGATCGCCTGCGAGAGCCTCTATTCGATGGACGGCGACATCGCCCCGCTCGCGAAGATCTGCGACCTCGCCGAGCGCTACGGCGCCATGACCTATGTCGACGAGGTTCACGCCGTCGGCATGTACGGCCCGCGCGGCGGCGGCATCGCCGAGCGCGACGGCGTCATGCACCGGATCGACGTGCTGGAAGGCACGCTGGCCAAGGCGTTCGGCTGCCTCGGCGGCTACATCGCCGGCAGCGCCAAGATGGTCGATGCGGTGCGCTCCTATGCGCCCGGCTTCATCTTCACCACCTCGCTGCCGCCGGCGATCTGCTCGGCGGCGACCGCCGCCATCCGGCACCTGAAATCGTCAGGCTGGGAACGCGAACGCCACCAGGAGCGCGCCGCCCGCACCAAGGCGATCCTCACTGCCGCCGGCCTGCCGGTGATGTCCACCAACACCCATATCGTGCCGCTGTTCGTCGGCGATCCGGAGCGCTGCAAGAAGGCCAGCGACATGCTGCTCGAGGAGCACGGCATCTACATCCAGCCGATCAACTATCCCACCGTCGCCAAGGGCACCGAGCGGCTGCGGATCACGCCGTCGCCCTATCACGACGACGCCCTGATCGACCGGCTCGCCGATGCGCTGGTGCAGGTGTGGGAACGCCTGGCGCTGCCGCTCAAGACCAAGTCGCTGGCCGCCGAGTAATCACCGTCAGCTAGTCACCATCAGCGGCTCAGGAGCGGCTCCGGCGCACGCCGCGCCGGCGGCGACAGCACGATCCGCATCAGGTCCGCGGCATTCCTGGCGCCGAGCTTGTCCATGATCCGGGCCCGATGCACTTCGACGGTGCGCGGGCTGATACCCAGCCGGCGGCCGGCTTCCTTGTTGGAGGCCCCGTGCGCGACCTCCGCCAGCACGTCGCGCTCGCGCCCGGTCAGCAGATGCCGCCCGGGAAAGTCGGCCAGCCCCTCGATCTCGGCCGACCTCGATTTGCGATAGGCGTTCACCGCCTCGCGCACCCGCTCGATCATCATGGTGGCGGGGAACGGCTTCTCGATGAAATCGGCCGCCCCGAGCTTCATCGCCTCGACGGCGCGGGCGATATCCGACTGCCCCGACATGACGATGACCGGCGCGGCGAAACGCTGGTCCGCCAGCAGTTTCAGCACCGAGAGGCCATCCATCCCGGGAAGCTGCAGATCGAGGATCACGCAGGCCGGGCTCTGGGCGTTCAGGGACTGAAGAAAGGCGGGTCCGTCCGCAAAGGCCGACGGGGCATAGCCCTCGACCCGAAGCAGCAGGCTGAGCGCCTCCCGGACCGATGCGTCATCGTCGACAATCGCGACCGGCAGGGCCGGCGGCGGAGGAGGAAGCTGAATGTTCATTCGCGCCTCTATAGTAGTGATCCATTCTACTACAACTTATACGTGCATAGACTGATTCGCCTTGTTTGACAATTCGATGCGCCGCTTCGTGCGTCGCCGTCACAATCCGGCTACAATCGGGCCAAAGCCGCGGCGCCTTCCACACCTGCCATGCGGCGGGGCCCTCGCGCGCCGGGCCCTCTCGACGAGGCCAACGCCATGCTGCACGACTGGGGGGTGATTGCCGCCGCATTCGGCTACATCGGCTTCCTGTTCCTGGTGGCGAGCTACGGCGACCGCCCGTCACGGCGCAGGCGCAGCGGGCTGATCTATCCGCTGTCGCTGGCGATCTACTGCACGTCGTGGACGTTCTTCGGCTCGGTCGGCTTCGCCACCCGCAACAGCATCGACTTCCTTGCGATCTATATCGGCCCGATCGTGCTGTTCGCGTTCTGCACGCCGCTGATCCGCCGCGTGATCCAGCTTGCGAAATCGCAGAACATCACCTCGATCGCCGACTTCATCGCGGCCCGCTACGGCAAGAGCCAGGCGGTGGCGGCCATGGTCGCGATCATCGCCATCATCGGCTCGGTGCCCTACATCGCCCTGCAGCTCAAGGCGGTCGGCTCCTCGCTCGAAACCATCATGGGCGAGGACCATGCCATCACCAGCGTGCCACTGATCGGTGATATCGCGCTGGTGGTGACCCTGGCGATGGCCGCCTTCGCCGTCCTGTTCGGCACCCGGCACGCCAATGCGACCGAGCACCAGCACGGCCTGATGCTGGCGGTCGCGACGGAGTCCATCGTCAAGCTGGTGGCGTTTCTCGCCGTCGGCATGTTCGTGACCTTCTGGATGTTCACCCCCGTCGACCTGATCGAACGGGCGATGAAGACGCCCGAGGCGGTGCGCGCGATCAACTACGTGCCGTCGGCCGGCACCTTCATCACCATGGTGGTTCTGTCGTTCTTCGCCATCATGCTGCTGCCGCGGCAATTCCACGTCAGCGTCGTGGAGAACGCGAGTCCGAACGAGGTCGACCGCGCGCGCTGGCTGTTCCCGCTCTACCTGGTCGCCATCAACCTGTTCGTGATCCCGATCGCGCTGGCCGGCCTGATCTCGTTTCCGTTCGGCGCGGTCGACGGCGACATGTATGTGCTCGCTTTGCCGGTCGAGGGCAAGGCGCCGCTCCTGAGCGTCATCGTCTTCGTCGGCGGCCTGTCGGCCGCCACCGCGATGGTGATCGTCGAATGCGTGGCGCTCGCCATCATGGTGTCGAACGACCTCATCCTGCCGCTGGTGCTGCCGCGCAATCTGGCGTCGCACAGCGCCACCAAGGATTTCGGCAACTTCGTCCTGAAGGTCCGCCGGGTCGCGATCTTCGCCATCATGATCCTGGCCTACCTCTATTTTCAGGCGCTCGGCCCGGCGCAGCTCGCCTCGATCGGCCTGTTGTCGTTCGCGGCGGTGGCGCAACTGGCGCCGTCGTTCCTCGGCGGCCTGCTGTGGCGGCGCGCCACCGCGCGCGGCGCCATGGCCGGCATGCTGGCCGGCTTCGCGGTGTGGTCCTACACGCTGTTCCTGCCCAGCTTCCTCGACGGCAACACCGCGGGGATGATGTTCCTGCAGCACGGCCCGATGGGTCTCGAGGCGCTGCGGCCGCAGGCGCTGTTCGGCACCGCCCTGTCGCCGCTGATGCATGGCGTGATCTGGAGCCTCTCCGTCAACGTTCTCGCCTATGTCGGCTTCTCGCTGACGCGCCAGCCGTTCTCGATCGAACGCCTGCAAGCCGACGTGTTCGTGCCGCAGACGCTGACGCCGATGACGCCGCCGTTCCGGCGCTGGCGCAGCACGGTGACGGTGCAGGACATTCTCGGCGCCGTCGGCCAATATGTCGGCCCCGACCGCGCGCGCGAATCCTTCGAAGCCTTCGCGAGCCGTCACCGGCTCAGCCTCGAGCCCTCGGCGCCGGCCGACTTCGAGCTGCTGCAGCATGCGGAGCACCTGATCGCATCCTCGATCGGGGCGGCGTCGTCCCGCCTGGTGCTGTCGCTATTGCTGCGCAAGCGGACGCTGTCGGCGAAGGCGGCGCTGAAGCTGCTCGACGAATCCCACGCCGCGCTGCACTTCAACCGCGAGGTCCTGCAGACCGCACTCAACCACGTGCGCCAGGGCATCGCCGTGTTCAGCCGCGACCTGCAGCTGATCTGCTCCAACCGGCAGTTCAGCGAGGTGCTCGGCCTGCCGTCGCACATCGTGCAGATCGGCACGCCGCTGAAGGAGATCCTCGACATCCTCGGCGCCGGCAACGCGGTCGACGCCGGCCACATCGACACCTTCACCCAGACCCGGCTGGTGACCTGGACCACCGAGGGCGAGCCCTATCTCGAACGGCTTCCGAGCCGCCACATCGTCATCGAGGTGCGCGCCAACCGGATGCCGGACAGCGGCGTGGTCATCACCATCTCCGACGTGACGCCGAGCATCGAGGCCGCCGAGGCGCTCGAGCGCGCCAACGCGACGCTGGAACGGCGCGTGCGCCAGCGCACCGAAGAGCTGACGCAGCTGAATTCGGAACTGGCGCGCGCCAAGAGCGCCGCCGAGGACGCCAACATCTCCAAGACGCGCTTCCTCGCCGCCGCGAGCCACGACATCCTGCAGCCGCTCAATGCCGCGCGCCTGTACGTGACGAGCCTGGTGGAACGGCAGGCCGGCGGCGAGGACGAGCGGCTGGTCGAGAACATCGACGAATCGCTGGAAGCCATCGAGGAAATTCTCGGCGCGCTGCTGGACATCTCGCGGCTCGATGCCGGCGCCATGACGCCGACGATCAGCAGCTTCCGGATGAGCGACCTGATGCGGTCGCTGGAAATCGAGTTCAGCCCGATCGCTCGCGCCAAGGGCATCGACCTGACATTCGTGCCGTGCTCGCTGCCGGTGATGTCCGACCGCCTGATGTTGCGGCGGCTGTTGCAGAACCTGATCTCCAACGCGGTCAAATACACCGTGCGCGGCCGCGTGCTGGTCGGCTGCCGCCGGCGCGACCAGTCGCTTCAGATCGTCATCCACGACACCGGGGTCGGCGTTCCGGCCGCCAAGCGCGCCGAGATCTTCAAGGAGTTCCACCGCCTCGAACAGGGCGCGCGGATCGCCCGCGGCCTCGGGCTCGGACTGTCGATCGTCGAGCGCCTCGCGCGCGTGCTCAATCACGGCCTTGCGCTCGATGCCAACCGCAGCGGCGGGTCGGTCTTCACCGTCACCGTCCCGGTCGCCGGCTCGGTGACGTATACACCGGCGGTCAACGCCGCGACGCCGGTGGCGCGGACGCCGATCAGCGGCGCGCTGATCGTCTGCGTGGAAAACGATCCCAACATCCTGGACGGCATGCGGACACTGCTGACGGCCTGGGACGCGCATGTCATCGCGGTCTCCGAGCCCGAAGCCGCGATCGCGGCGATTGCCGCAAGCGACCTGCCGGTCACGGGATTGCTGGTCGATTACCATCTCGATCGCGGCAACGGACTGGGCGCGATCCGCGAAATCCGTCACCGCTTCGGCGACCAGATTCCCGCGATCCTGATTACCGCCGACCGCAGCCCCCATGTCCGCATGGCGGCGGCGCAGGACGACGTCGCCGTGCTCAACAAGCCGCTGAAACCCGCATCGCTTCGCGCGCTGCTCGGGCAATGGCGCACCCGGCAGCTGGTGGCCGCCGAATAGCGCGAGGCGCGCCCTGGCGCATGATCCAGAAAAGTGGAAACGGTTTTCGGGATCATGCTCAAATACGCGTTTTCTCGACGCGAACCGGCACCCACTTCGCTCGAAAACGCTCTATCGCTGCAGCGCCTGCGCCTCGCCCGGCCGCCATTGATTGCCCGAGATTTTCGCCGCCGCGATCACCGCCTGGGTACGGCTCTCGACGCCGAGCTTCTGCAGGATCGCCGACACGTGTGCCTTGATGGTGGCTTCCGATACGCCGAGTTCGTAGGCGATCTGCTTGTTGAGCAGCCCTTCCGACAGCATCATCAGAACGCGGACCTGCTGCGGCGTCAGCGTGATGAGGCGGTCGCGCAACTGCGTCATTTCCGGATCGCCCGGCGCGGACAGATCGAGATCCGGCGGAATCCACACCTCGCCGGCCATCACCTTGCCGATCGCATCGCGCAAGGTATCGACGCCGAACCGCTTCGGAATGAACCCGGAGGCGCCGAAATCCAGCGAACTGCGGATCGTCGCCACGTCGTCGCTGGCGGAGACGATCACCACCGGAATCGCCGGATACTGCGCCCGCAGATAGATCAGCCCGGAAAAGCCGCTGATCCCCGGCATCGACAGATCGAGCAGCACCAGGTCGACATCGGAATCCTGACCGAGCAGCGCGGTCAGGTCGGCGAACGATCCGGCCTCGTCGATCCGCGCCGAGATCACGACGCTCGACACCGCCTGCCGCAACGCATCGCGAAACAGCGGGTGGTCGTCGGCAATGACGAGATGGGTGCTGGCAGCCGCGGTCATGTGATTCAGTGACAAATGATCCAGTGACAGGTGGTCCGGTGACAAGTGGTCTGGTGACAAGTGGTCTGGTGAAAGGTGGTCTGGTGAAAGGTGGTCCGATATCGCTTGGCCCGGGGACCGACTCGATCCGGGATCGTCGCCATGCCGGACAACATCGGCTCGCGATCATCCCGGTCGTGGTCGGCCATCATATTCTCCCGGATCGGCAACGCGATGCAAGCCGGCAATTCCGCCGATGCCGCAAGGTGGTGAATCCTCCGACCGTTCACGGCGCGCGGCCCGCCCTGCTGCCGATGAACTGCATCACGATCTCGCGGCGATGCGGTCGGCGGCGATGCTCGACCAGATAGAGTCCCTGCCAGGTGCCCAGCGCCAATTGACGGCCGATCACCGGAACCTGCAGCGACGTCGCCGTCAGCATGGTCCGGATATGCGCCGGCATATCGTCCGGTCCCTCGGTATCGTGCGTCCAGCCGGCACTTTCCGGAGCCAGCCGGTCGAGCGCGGTGGCCAGATCGACCAGCACGGACGGATCGGCGTTCTCCTGGATCGTCAACGACGCCGAAGTGTGCCTGCAGAACAATGTCAGCATGCCGTCGCCGGCACCGGCACCGGACAGCAATGCGCGCGCTTCCGCGGTGATATCGAAAAATCCGGCGCCGCCGGTTTCGACCGTCAACGTCGCGGTGGCGGACATGTCGATATTCGCTGCCTTCAACGGCGTCCGCGCAACGACCGTGGCGCCGGCCGTCCGGCGGCTCACGTCACCCCTCGCGTCATTCGCATCGCGGCTGGTCCGGCTGACGACATCGGCCCCTCAAATCTTCCCCGCGACATCGCGCTGCACGCGGTCGGCCATCTCGATCAATCGCCGCCACGCGCGCTCGAGAAAACTCATGACGCGGTCGATGTCGCGATCGCTCGGCAAGGTCAGTTCCAGCTTGCGCTGCTGGTCCGACGGTGCCTGCTTCAGCGAATCCGATTTCGGCATCGCGTCGCCGATCTTGCCGGCATCACCCGAATCCCGCTGCGCCAGTTGCGCCTTCAGTTTCTCGTTGTCGTGCTGCAGGCGGCCGATCTCGGCGTCGAGCGCCGCGCGTTCGTCGGGTGTCGCGTAGCAGGCCCAGCCCTGCCGCGCGTTGTTGCAGATCGAAACCGTACCGGTGCGGCTGTCGAGCCGCAGCACGCCGTCGGCCACCGGCGACAACGTGTAGCGTCCGTTCTCGGTGTCGAGCGCAGACTGCGCCTGTGCCTGCGCGACCGGCGCAAGAGCCAGCGCAAGAATCGGGACAAGACCGGCGCCGATCAGCGCGCGCCCGATTCCCGGCCCGCTCACGCGCGCGCCGCGCCCGCCGTGCCGGATCGTCCCGCCGCGAACCGCTGGCGACGTCGCCTTCTTCGCGCTCATGCTCCGACCTCCTGCTCCGACCTCCGTTTGCCGCAAGCCGGCGGATATCGCCGGCCTCAAGCCACGGGACGATACGGCTTGCGTCCCGATGTCAACGCATCGGCCAGCAATTCGATCCGGTCCTGCCCCCAGAACACCTCGCCATCCAGCACATAGACCGGCGAGCCGAAGACGTCGGCGGCCAGCGCATCCTGGCGGTTGCCCTCGTAGACCGCCGCGATCTCGTCGGAGGCGGCGCGGTCCACCAGCGCCTCGCCCGGCAGGCCCGCGGCATCCGCCAGCTCGACCAGCACCGCCCGGTCGGCCAGGTTGCGCTGCTGCTCCCACACCGCCGCATAGGCCCGCCGTAGCAGGGAATCGGGGTCGTGGCCGGCCTCGACGGCGGCGATGACCAGGCCGTCGGCCAGCCGGGCATTGAACGGCCAATGCCTGGGCTGCAGGTGGAAATCGAGGCCGCGCTTGTCGCGCCAGCGCTGGAGTTCCACCATCCGGTAGCGCTGGCGCACGGGATGGCGCTTCATCAGCGGCAGCCCCCCGGTTTCCGAGAACAGGTCCACCAGCACCACGGGCTTGTAATTGACCTTGAGGCCGGCGCCGTTGACGACGTCCATGAAGGGCGCGTGGCCGATATAGGCCCAGGGCGATTGCGTCGAGAAATAGTAGTCGACCGAGCGCGGCATGCGGCCTCCCCTTCTGGCGCTTGCGAACCGGCCGGACAGCGCGTCGCGAGCCGGAAAGCGTGTCCGAACAAAAGCTTGCCGTGCCGCTTGGCCGTCGAGCGACAATACCGGGATACAGCACGGTCCGTTGCGGCCATCCCAACAGACGAAAGGGCCGCGCGCAAGCCGGTTCCGCGGCCACGTCAGGCCCGAGGTGTTGCGCTGCGACCATGGCGCGCACCGAGTTGTCGCCCGGTCATCCGATACCGCGATAAAGCCATTGATTTCAAACAGATAGTATAAAGTTACGTCATCTTGACTTGACGCCGGGGCGTCAGTATGGTCCGCGCGGCTTTAGAGGGGCGCGGGGCATCATTTTCATCATTTCCAGCCTCGTTTCGGGTGTCGACGGCGATGGCAAACGACACGCAAAACGATCGCGACGGCAGTGACGGAAAGTCCGGCAATCCGCTCTCCAACGATGCTGCGCTTTCCGCGCGACTGGGACGTCTCGATCAGCGGCTTTCGACCCTGAAGGCAGGCCACAAGGCCGAGACGGACGACGCCGAAAGGCAGGACAACAACGCAACGGCCCGCGCCTCCGCGCTGGCGCGTGGTTTCCGCCTCTCGTCGGAGCTGGTCGCCGGAGTCGTCGTCGGCGCGGCGATCGGCTGGGGAATCGACTATGCGTTCTCGACCTCGCCGTGGGGTCTCATCGTGTTCTTCCTTCTCGGCTTCGCCGCGGGAGTGATCAATCTGATGCGGGCAGCGGGCGTGGTTTCCGACGTGCACGAGCGACTGAAGGATCCCGACCGGGATCAGTGAATTTTCAAACGCCGGCGCGGCCGGCGGGACCACGAGAGAGCGGCGGGATAATGGATCCGATCCATCAGTTCCAGATCAAGAACCTCTTCACCGTCGGCACTTTCGGCGGCCACGAGATCGCCTTCACCAATTCGGCGGCCTACATGGTGGTCGCGGTGGCGCTGACCGCGCTGCTGATGCTCGGCGGCACCGCCGCGCGCCGGCTGGTGCCGGGCCGCATGCAGTCGATGGCGGAATTGAGCTACGAGTTCGTCGCCGAGATGCTGCGCTCAACCGCCGGCGAACACGGCATGAAGTTCTTCCCGCTGGTGTTCAGCATCTTCATGTTCGTCTTCATCTCGAACATCGTCGGCATCATTCCCTACACCTTCACGGTGTCGAGCCACATCATCGTGACGGTGGCGCTGGCGCTGCTGGTGTTCCTGACCGTCATTATCTACGGCATCTCCAAGAACGGCCTGAAGTTCTTCAAGCTGTTCGTTCCGAGCGGCATTCCGATGGTGATCCTGCCGCTGGTGGTGGCGATCGAGATCATCTCGTTCTTCTCGCGGCCGGTGTCGCACAGCGTCCGTCTGTTCGCCAACATGCTGGCCGGCCACATCACGCTGAAGGTGTTTGCCAGCTTCGTCACCATGCTGGGCGCCCTCGGCGTCGCCGGCATCGCCGGCGCGGCCCTGCCGCTGGCGCTGACCGTCGCGCTCACCGCGCTCGAATTGCTGGTGGCCGCGCTGCAGGCTTACGTCTTCGCGATCCTCACCTGCATCTATCTCAACGATGCAATCCATCCGGGCCACTGACGGCCCGCGTTTTCCAACCAACCAACCTCTAGCAAGCACACGAAGGAGTTTCTTCATGGATCCGATCGCCGCAAAGTACATTGGTGCCGGCATCGCCTGCATCGGCATGGGTGGCGCCGGTGCCGGCGTCGGCATCATCTTCGGTAACTACCTCGCCGCTGCGGTTCGCAATCCGTCGGCCGCGCAGGGTCAGTTCGCCAACCTGATCTTCGGCTTCGCCGTGACCGAAGCGCTCGGCATCTTCTCGCTGCTGATCGCGCTGCTGCTGCTGTTCGCGCTCTAGGGCCCTTCGGCTGCTTCACAGAAGCGGTCGAAGACCCCGAATGATTGTTTTGACGCGTTTTCTTCACGCGAACCCGGTATCCACTTCGCTCGAAAACGCTCTAAGTCGTTATTGATGCGGTCGATCGCCGACCCCGATCCGGGGTCGGGCATCGTCCGGCCCGGAGGCGTCCATGGCGTCAGAACATGGTTCAAGCGGCACCACCGCTCACACATCGACGGACGGCCACAAAGAGCCGTTTCCGCCATTCCAGTCGAGCACGTTCGCGTCGCAGCTGGTATGGCTGGCGATCACCTTCGTTGCGCTTTACCTGATCGTATCGCGCCTGGCGCTGCCGCGCGTCGGTTCGATCATCGAGAAGCGTGAGAACACCATCGCCGGCGATCTTGCCGCCGCGCAAAAGCTGCGCGACGAGTCCGACGCCGAGTTGAAGGCCTACGAAACCGAGCTGGCGAATGCCCGCGGCAAGGCGCAGGCCATCGGCGCGGAGACCCGCGAGAAGCTCAACGCGCAGGCCGAGCAGGAGCGCAAGACGCTCGAGGATCGCCTCGCGATCAAGCTGGCGGAATCCGAAAAGGCCATCGCCAATACCCGTGAGGCGGCGATGAGCAATGTCAGCGAAATCGCCAAGGATGCCGCTGCCTCGATCGTTCAACAACTGACCGGCGTTCAGCCGGACGCGCAGACGGTGGAAAGCGCCGTCAATGCGTCACTGAGGGGATAAGGGCGATGTTCGCCGAAGCAGAAACCTGGGTCGCCATCGCCTTTCTGATCCTCATCGGCATCTTCATCTATGTCGGCGTGCCGGGAGTCGTCGCCAAGGCGCTCGACCGTCGCGCCGAGCGCATCAAGGATGAGCTCGACGACGCCCGCCGCCTGAAGGACGAGGCGGCCGCGCTGGTGGCCGACTATCGCGCCCGCCGCGCCAGCGCCGAGCGCGAGGCGCAGGACATCGTCGCCGCCGCCAAGGCGGATGCCGAGCGGATCGCCACCGAGGCCAAGGCCCGGCTGGAAGACTTCGTTGCCCGCCGCACCAGGTCGGCGGAAAACAAGATCGCCCAGGCCGAGGCCCAGGCACTGGCCGACGTTCGCGCCGCGGCCGCCGATGCCGCCGTGGCTGCGGCATCGCAGATCATGGGCAATTCGGTCAGCGGTCCGGTTGCCGACCAGCTGCTCGCAAAAGGCATCGAGGACGTTCGCGCCAAGCTGAACTGATCCCGATCCGAGCGACGGAAAGCAAAAGGGCCGATGCGGATCGCATCGGCCCTTTTTGTTTTGAAGCTGTTTGTCGGAGCATGACATGATCCTTTCCGAAAGCCGGTTTCCGCCTTTCGGGATCATGCGCCGACAGATCAGCGTCGACGATGCCGCCGCCGCGGCTCCGGCCGCAGCGCGTGCGGATCGAAGCCGATATAGAAGACGTAGTTGTCGCCATTGCCGGCGGTCGGGGCCGGATAGACCACGTCTTCCGCCACCAGGCTGAAATTGTTGAGGCCTTCCTCCGACACCGCGACGGTGGTGCGATAAGCCTTGGTGAAGATGGTCTTCTCGCTGACACCGCCGTCGACGACAGCGACGCGGAGAGGCACCTCCACGCTCGGCGGCGCACCGGCCGGCCCGACGATGATCCGGCCCATGATCCCGATCCGGGCGGAGATCGTTCCGTTGTTGAGATTGCAGTCGCGGGCGGTGCGAATGATGGTCGCCTGGTAGCGCAGGTCCATGCCGCTGGCATCCTTGCCCGGCAGGCCGACGGCATAGGTCGCCGCCCCCGAACGGATGGACACGCGCGGACAGGTCAGGCCGCTGTTCTGAACCTGCTGCGGCGCCGAGGGCGCCTCGGCGGCCTGCGATTTCGAGCCGAACAGCTGGCTGAAGCGATCCCCGAGCGACGGGCTGCCGGTCGCCGGAGACGCCCCGGTCAGGCTTGCGCCGCCGCACCCCGACAACAGCGACGCCGTCAGCGCCAGCATCGCGGCGCCGGCCAATTGCGCTCCCCTCGCGCGCATCCCGCGCATCGCATCTCGTTCTCGCATGCTCCAGATGTCCCCGACATTGCTGATCCCTTCGGCTTGCCCGAAAGGGATCACGATTCGCCTCACGAATCCCCAAACCACTCCGGCGGAATGACCGGACCGCATCACGATGTTCCGCCCGCATCCCGCTTGCGGGACGCCCGAATCGGTCGCGTCCACGATCCGGGCCGCGGACCCGGGTCCGGATCCCGCAACGGCGAACGGTTCGATGCCGGGGCTTTATAGCAGTTCGATGGCGGCAAACCCAAAATTTGCAGCACGAGATTTGCAGCATATGGCCGGGGGCACAAAGCCGGCGACGCACACGGCACCGCCGGCGCGCAGGCGGGCCGGTGCGTCAGCCGTGAAAATCCTCGTGCAGCATGCCGAACAGCAGATGGTCCTGCCAGACGCCGTTGATGCAGAGATAGCGCCGCGCCAGCCCCTCGCGGGTGAAGCCGGATTTCTCCAGCACCCGCACCGAGCCGAGATTGGTGGGGATGCAGGCCGCCTCGACCCGGTGCAGGCTGAGCTCGCCGAACAGCGCCGGCAGCAGCACCTGCAGCGCCGACGTCATGCAGCCCTGGCCCGCGAACGGCTCGCCAACCCAGTAGCCGATGGTGCCGGCCTGCACGATGCCGCGCCGGACATTGGCCAGCGTGATGCCGCCGAGCAAGGCGCCGTCGGCTTCACGGAAGATCAGGAAGGGGTAGGCGCGATCGTTGACGATGTCTTCGGCATAGCGCCGCAGCCGCCGGCGGAATCCGGTCCGGGTCAGGTCGTCCGACGGCCAGATCGGCTCCCACGGCGTCAGATAGGCACGGCTGCGATCGCGGAGCTGGGCCCATTGCGGAAAATCGGACATCACCGGCGCCCGCAGCAGCAGGCCGCTGCCGCGTGGCTCCAGCGCGAGAGGAACGCTCGACGGCAGACGAAACAGCGCCATGGTCCAATCTCCCGATCCGATCAGCGCTCCACTGTAGCCTTGGTGCCCGCACCGCGACACCGCCGCCGCGCATGGTGGCCACACATGGCCGCCTGCGCCATCAGTGGTAGCGCGGTTTCGCCCTGGTCAGCTGCTCGGCGCTGGCGACCGCGACATCGAGCCCGCGCCCGCTGCCCAGCGCCACCACCGCCGGGTGGCTGCGCGCCAACAGCGCGCGCGCGGCGTCGCAAGCCGAGGCCAGGCTGACCGCGTCGATCTTCGCGATCAATTCCTCGACCGGCACCGGCCGGCCATAGGCGAGGATGTGCCGCGCCAGCTGCTCGGCGCGGGTGCCGCAGCTTTCCAGCGCCATCAGCAGCCCGGCTTTCATCTGCGCCTTGGCGCGGGCGATCTCGGCCTCGGTCAGGGTCTCGACCGATTCGTTGATGACGTCGACGATCACTTCCATCATCTCCGGCGCATCCGCCGGGTCGGTGCCGGTATAGAGCCCGAAGAACCCGGTGTCGCTGTGCGGCGCATGGAAGGCATAGACCGAATAGCACAGCCCGCGCTTTTCCCGCACCTCCTGGAACAGCCGCGACGACATGCCGCCGCCGAGGATGTTGGTGAAGACCTGGAGGCTGAACAACGACGGATCGGTCTGCGTGACGCCCTCGAGCGCCAGCGTCAGGTGTGCCTGCTCCAGCTCGCGATGCACCACGCGCGCGCCGCCCTTGCCGAACGCCGCCGGCTGCGGCTGCGGCGGCCTGGCGGCATCGAAGCTGGCGAACCGCGCCGCGACCTCGTCCACCACCCGCCGGTGATCGACGGCGCCGGCGGCGGCCACCACCATGCTGGGGCCGCGATAATGGGTCGACAGATAGTTCTGCAACGTTTCGCGCTTGAACGCTTTCAGCGTCTTCGGCGTGCCCAGCAGCGAACGCCCGATCGGCTGGTCGGGGTAGCAGAGCTCGTTGAGATACTCGAACACGACGTCGTCCGGCGTGTCCTGCGCGGCGCCGATCTCCTGCTCGATCACGCTTTTCTCGCGCTCCAGCTCCTCGGCGACGAAGGTCGGATTGGCCAGGATGTCCGACAGCACGTCGAGCGCCAGCGGCACGTCCGCCTTCAGCACCCGCGCATAATAGGCGGTGGTCTCGGTGCTGGTCGCCGCGTTGAGGTCACCGCCGACGGCTTCGATCGTCTCGACGATCTCGCGCGACGACCGTGTCAGCGTCCCCTTGAACGCCATGTGCTCGAGCAGGTGCGAGATGCCGTGCTCGTTGGGCTTCTCGTTGCGGCCGCCGACGCCGGTCCAGACGCCGAGCGCCGCCGTCTCCAGATGCGGCATGGTGTCGGTGACGACCGTGAGCCCGGACGGCAGCTTGCTGATCTCGACGCTCATCCGGCGGCTCCCTGCTTGGCGGCGCGGCTGACCGACGACACGAAATGCTCGACCGCGGCCTGATCGTTCTTGATGACAGTCACCTGCTCCTGGCGCGACATCAAGCCGTCGAGCCAGGCGGGCAGCGTCGGGCGCACGCCGCAGGCCGCCTCCACCGCATCGGGGAATTTCGCCGCATGCGCCGTCGACAGCACGACATTGGGCCGCGCCGTGTCGACGCAGTCGCGATCCGCGACCGCGAGCGCCACCGCGGTATGCGGATCGACCAGATCGCCGGCCTCGCGCCAGGCGGCGCGGATCTCGGCGGCGGTGTCGGTCTCGTCGGCACTCCCCGCATCGAAATCGCGCCGGATCGCCGCGAGCAACGGCTCCGGCAGGACGAAGCGGCGCGACTGGTCGAGCGAGGCCATCAGCGCGCGGACGGTCGCCGCGTCGCGGCCGCCGGCCTCGAACAGCAGCCGCTCGAAATTCGAGGACACCTGGATGTCCATCGACGGCGACGCCGTGCCATGCACCTCGCGCACCTCGTAGATGCCGGTCTTCAGCGTGCGCGCGAGAATGTCGTTGACGTTGGTGGCCACCCGCAGCCGGCCGACCGGCAGCCCCATGCGCTTGGCGACATAGCCGGCGAAGATGTCGCCGAAGTTGCCGGTGGGCACGGTGAAATCCACCGTCCGCCGCGGCGCGCCGAGCGCCACCGCCGAGGTGAAGTAGTACACCACCTGGGCGACGATCCGCGCCCAGTTGATCGAATTGACCCCCGACAGCGCAACCGCGTCGCGAAAACGATGGTGGTTGAACAGGCCCTTCACGATCGCCTGGCAGTCGTCGAAGGTGCCTTCGACCGCGAGCGCATGCACATTGCCGGCGCCGGTCGTGGTCATCATGCGGCGCTGCACCTCGGAGATCCGGCCTTTCGGAAACAGCACCACGAGATCGACATTGTCACGGCCGGCGAACGCATCCACCGCCGCGCCGCCGGTGTCGCCGGAGGTCGCCACCACGATGGTGGTGCGCTGGCCGCGCTGCGCCAGCACGTGGTCCATCTGCCGCGACAGCAGTTGCATCGCAACGTCCTTGAACGCCAGCGTCGGGCCGTGGAACAGTTCGAGCACGAACTGGCCCGGCGCCGACTGGTCGAGCGGCACCACCGCCGGGTGACGGAACGTGGCATAGGCTTCGTTGGCCATGCGGCCGAGATCGGCGTCGGAGATTTCGCCGCCGACGAACGGCCGAATGATCTCGACCGCGACCTCCCAATAGGGTCGGCCGAACAGCGCCGCGATCGCCTCCGGCGCAAGCTGCGGCCAGACCTCCGGCACGTAGAGGCCGCCATCGCGCGCCAGCCCGGTGAGCATGACGTCGCAGAATCCCAGTTTCGGCGCCTCGCCGCGGGTCGAGATGTAGTGGGTCAACATATCCTCCAAAGGCCGCGCATGATCGCGGGGCCTCTGACAGCTGTTCATGATCTGAAACGCCGCGACGCGGCCGGCGGCACCTTACAGCGTTTTGGCACGAAGTGGATACCGGATCGCCCGAAGAAACGCATCACGACAAGACCCCGGGCGCCCTGGCCCCCGATCCGGCTGCGCCGTTATTCGCTTTCCGGCGCGCCTTCGGACGGCCCGGCCTGCTCCTTGAGGGCGCGCGAGAGCCATACCGCGAAGGCGATCGCGACGGCCGCGGCCAGCCCGAACCAGGTGATGGCGTATTGCATGTGGTCGTCCTTGAGGTGAACGACCAGCGGCCCGGGCTTCGGCAGGCCGTTGGCCGGCGCCGGCGCCTCGAGATCGAGATAGAACGGCGCCACCGTGCCCCATCCCAGGGCGTTCGCCATGCCCTTCGGGTCGCGCAGGAACCACAGGCGCTTGGCCTGGTCGGCCTGCGGCGTCAGCATCCCGGCGTGCTCGGGATAGCGGATGTAGCCGGTGAGCCGGACCTCGCCGGGCGGCGGCGGCGAAATCCGGCCCTGCTGCCCATCCGGCACGAAACCGCGATTGACGACGACCTCGCCGCCGCCGGCGACCTGCGCCGGCTCGAACACCCAGACCCCGGCGGTGGTGATGTCGGCACGCACGCCGGAGCCGGAACTGAACACCCGGGCGTCCGGCTTGCCACCGAACGTCGCCCGGAAGGTGACGCGGCGGAATTCGTCGCGCGCCTGCGACAGGCCCGGCCATTGCGCCTCGCCGGGCAACGCGACCGGCGCCGCGGCCAGCCGCTCGTCCAGCATCCGGATCAGTGCATGCTTCTCGACCCGGCGCTGCAGCTGCCAGACACCGAGGCCCGCCAGGATGCCGACCATCACCAGCGAAAACAGCCCGAAACCGGCGACCTGGCGCAGCCCTTGCGACCGCGCGGTCATTGCGGATCCCGCTGCACCAGTCGGCCTTCCGCGGCCCTGTGGTGATATTGCAGCACGATCAGCAGCGACTTGATGACGCGCAGCGGGATCAGCGTCGTCGCCAGCACGGCGGGAATCCAGAGCATCGCGTGGACCCAGAACGGCGGCTGATATTTCACCTCGACGATCAGGGCCGCCGCCACCACCACGAAGCCGGCGAACAGGATGACGAACACCGCCGGTCCGTCCCCCGGATCGTTGAAGGCGTAATCGAGGCCGCAAGTCTCGCAGGACGGGCGCAGGCGGACATAGCCGGAGAACAGCCTGCCCCTGCCGCAGCGCGGGCACTTGCAGGCGACGCCGCGCAGGACGGCCTGCGACAGCGTCGTCGCGCCGTAATGGTCCGAGCCATGCGGGTCCGAGCCGTGTTGGTCCGAGCCGTATTGGTTCATGACGATCTTCTTCCCATGTCGGTTGCGCGGAACGCAAAAGGGCGGCCCTGCGGCCGCCCCCTGACTTATCACACCCGTGCGCGGATCAGTGCGCCGCGTGGGCCATCGTCTCGGCGCCATGGCCCCAGACGTAGATGCAGATGAACAGGAACAGCCAGACCACGTCGACGAAGTGCCAGTACCACGCCGCGAACTCGAAACCGAGGTGCTGGGTCGAGGTGAAGTGGCCCTTGTAGGCGCGGATCAGGCAGACCAGCAGGAAGATGGTGCCGACGATGACATGGAAGCCGTGGAAGCCGGTCGCCATGAAGAAGGTCGCGCCGTAGATGTTGCCGGCGAAGCTGAACGCCGCATGATGGTACTCGTAAGCCTGCACGCAGGTGAAGCAGAAGCCGAGCAGGACGGTGAGGATCAGGCCCCACTTCAGGCCGCGGCGGTCATTCTCCAGCAGCGCATGATGCGCCCAGGTGACCGTGGTGCCCGAGGTCAGCAGGATCAGCGTGTTGAGCAGCGGCAGGTGCCAGGGATCGAAGGTCTGGATGTCCTTCGGGGGCCAGACGCCGCCGAACAGCGCCTCGCGCGCGAAGTGGACCGGATCGGCAGGAAACAGCGCCGAGTTGAAATAGGCCCAGAACCACGCCACGAAGAACATGACCTCCGAGGCGATGAACAGGATCATGCCGTAGCGATGGCTGATCTGCACCACGCGGGTATGGTCGCCCTTGTACTGCGCCTCGCGGATCACGTCGGTCCACCAGCTCGCCATGGTGTAGAGCACGCCGAGGGTGCCGATGCCGAACACGATCGGCGCGGCCGAATAGAGGTGGTGCATCCACGAGATCGCACCGACCGCCATGATGAAGGCGGCGACCGACCCGACGAAAGGCCACGGACTCGGATCGACAAGGTGGTAGTCGTGATGCTTCGCGTGTACCGTAGCCATGATGGTCTCCCCAGATAGGCGTGCCGGGCGAGCCGGCAGATATTCCAATTCAACAGTCGTTCCCGATCGGCCGGGATGATTAGGTTGTCTCTTACAGGCTGCCCTTGCGCTTGTCCGCCTCTCCCGATGCAACCGGCTCCGGAGCCACGTCGCGAATCGCGAAGAAGGTGTAGGACAGCGTAATGGTGTTGACGTTGTCGTTCCCGCTGTCGTTGACGAAGGACGGGTCGACGTAGAACACCACGGCCATCTCGCGCTTCTCGCCGGGCTCCATGGTCTGTTCGGTAAAGCAGAAGCAGTTGATCTTCTGGAAATACGACCCGACGCTGAGCGGCGCGACATTATAGGCAGCCTGCCCCGCGGTCCGGCGCGCCGATTGATTGGTCACGGTGTAATAGGCCGTCACCACCTCGCCGACACGGACGTTGATCTCGGTCTTTTCGGGCTCGAACTTCCACGGCAGACCGCCGCCGACATTGGAATCGAAGCGGACGGCGACCTGGCGGGCCAGCGGCGCCCCGGCCGGACGGGCTGTCGCGACCTGGGTGGTGCCGTTGAAGCCGGTGGTGCGGCAGAACCAGTTGTAGAACGGCACGGCGGCAAAGGCGGCGCCGACCATCAGCGCCACCCCGACGCCGCAGGCAATACCCACCACGGCATCGCGGCTGACCCGACGCGGGCGTTGCCCCGCCGGCTGCCGATCGCTGTTCGATCCGGTCGTCATGATGACACCGCGCGCCTTCCTCATCCGATGGCCCAACTCACCCAGGGGCCGCCCGTCAACCCACGTCCGCCGATATTACATCGGCCGCACCAGCACTGCGGGACCCCTCACCATGGTCACCGCGAAGAACAACAGCACCAGGACACCGAGCGCCAGCGCGATCGCGATCGACCGCTCCCGCTGCCGCTTCTTCTGCGCCTCGGTCAGCACGATCCCCGGTGGTTCCTGCTTGTCGTCCATCGGATCGCCATGTGCCTCCCTATCCGAACAGCATCGGCATGGCCGCTGCGACGACCACTTCGAGCAACAGGATGGCAAACAGGGCGAACAGATAGAGGATCGAGAATCCGAACAGGCGCCGCGCGGCGCGAACCGCGGCCTTGCCCTCGCGCCGGCGATAGACCTGCGCGGCGAGATACAGCATGCCGGCGCCCAGCACGAGCGAGGAAACGCCGTAAACCGCATCGAAATAGCCCATCGGCCAGGGCGCCGCCGCGACGGCGACGAGGACGATGGTGTAGAGCAGGATCTGCAGCCGGGTGGCGTCGCCGCCCGCCACCACCGGCAGCATCGGCACGTTGGCGCGCGCATAGTCGTCCGAGCGGAACAGCGCCAGCGCCCAGAAATGCGGCGGGGTCCAGAAGAAGATGATGAGGAACAGCAACAGCGGCTCGACCGACAGCGAGCCGGTCGCGGCCGCCCACGCCACCACCGGCGGCAGCGCGCCCGCGGCACCGCCGATCACGATGTTCTGGGCGGTGAAGCGCTTCAGCCACATCGTGTAGACGACCGCATAGAAGAAGATCGTGAAGGCCAACAGCGCGCCGGCGACCCAGTTCACCAGGATGCCCAGCGTCATCACCGAGAAGAACGACAGCGTCAGCCCGAACGCCAGGGCTTCGCCCGGCAGCACCCGCCCGGCCGGAACCGGACGCATCGCGGTGCGCGACATCAGGGCGTCGATGTCGGCGTCGTACCACATGTTCAGCGCGCCCGAGGCACCGGCCCCGACCGCGATGCAGAGGATGGAGGTGATGGCGAGCACGGGATGGAAATGGCCCGGCGCGATCAGGAGGCCGACCAGCGCGGTGAACACCACGAGCGACATCACGCGCGGCTTGAGCAGCGCGATGTAGTCGCCGACCCCGGCTTCCGAAATGCGGGGCGACAATGCCAGCGTGTGATCTTCGACAACCGACAAGACTGCTCTCACCTCAATCGTGGATTCCGCCGCGCACCTTGCGGCCGCGGCGGAGCCCTCAAACCGGCGCGGCGCAGGTGGCTGCGCCGCGCATCGACATTACTGGACGCGCGGCAGCGTCTCGAACTGATGGAACGGCGGCGGCGACGACAGCGTCCATTCCAGGGTGGTCGCACCCGGACCCCACGGATTGTCGGCGGCCTTCTCCTTGCGGGTAAGGGCCACGACCATGCCGTAGAGGAAAATCAGGATGCCGAAGGCCGAGATATAGGCGCCGATCGACGACACCAGGTTCCAGCCCGCGAAGGCGTCCGGATAGTCGACATAGCGGCGCGGCATTCCGGACAGACCGAGGAAGTGCTGCGGGAAGAACAGGATGTTCACACCGATGAACATCACCCAGAAGTGCAGCTTGCCGATGGTTTCCGAATACATGTAGCCGGTGATCTTCGGGAACCAGTAGTACCAGCCGGCGAAGATCGCGAACACCGCGGCCACGCCCATCACGTAGTGGAAGTGCGCGATCACATAGTAGGTTTCCTGCATCGCGCGGTCGACGCCGGCATTGGCGAGCACGACGCCGGTGACGCCGCCGACCGTGAACAGGAAGATGAAGCCGATCGCCCACAGCATCGGCGTGCGGAACTCGATCGAACCGCCCCACATGGTGGCGATCCACGAGAACACCTTCACGCCGGTGGGCACCGCGATCACCATGGTCGCCGCCACGAAATAAGCCTGCGTCGCGGCCGACATGCCGACCGTGTACATGTGGTGCGCCCACACCACGAAGCCGATGCCGCCGATCGCGACCATCGCATAGGCCATGCCGAGATAGCCGAACACCGGCTTGCGCGAGAAGGTGGAGATGATCTGGCTGATCATGCCGAAGCCGGGCAGGATCAGGATGTAGACTTCGGGATGGCCGAAGAACCAGAACAGATGCTGGAACAGCAGCGGATCGCCGCCGCCCTCGGCCGCGAAGAAGGTGGTGCCGAAGTTGCGGTCGGTCAGCAGCATGGTGATGGCGCCCGCCAGCACCGGCAGCGACAGCAGCAGCAGGAACACGGTGACCAGGATCGACCACACGAACAGCGGCATCTTGTGCAGGGTCATGCCCGGCGCGCGCATGTTGAAGATGGTGGTGATGAAGTTGATGGCGCCGAGGATCGAGGAGGCGCCGGCCAGATGCAGCGCCAGGATCGCAAAGTCGACCGCCGGCCCCGGATGCCCCGATGTCGATAGCGGCGCGTACATCGTCCAGCCCGCGCCGACGCCGTTCGAGCCCGGCTCGCCCTCGACGAAGGTCGAGATGATGAGCAGCGCGAAGGCCGCCGGCAGCAGCCAGAACGAGATGTTGTTCATGCGCGGGAACGCCATGTCCGGCGCGCCGATCATCAGCGGCACCATCCAGTTGCCGAAGCCGCCGATCATCGCCGGCATCACCATGAAGAAGATCATGATGAGGCCGTGGGAGGTGACGAACACGTTGTAGGTGTGCGTCTCGTGGAAGAACTGGACGCCCGGATACATCAGCTCCAGTCGGATCGCCACCGACATCGCGCCGCCGATGATGCCGGCCACGATGGCGAAGATCAGGTACATCGTGCCGATGTCCTTGTGGTTCGTCGAGTAGACGTACCGCCGCCAGCCGGTCGGATGATGCGCATGATCATCGTGAGCGTGACCGGTATGAGCAGAGGTTGCTGGGCTGGTTGCCATATCCGTGATCCTGTCTTGCCGTCCCCGGACCTCGCGGTCCCGTCGTCCTTGTCCGTCGCGTCACACCGGGCGGAACGCCGCCCGCGCTACTGCCGCGTCCCGGTATCCGCCAGTGCATAGGAATTGGTGCGCGCTGACGCGAATTTCTTCTTTGCGGTCTCGACCCATGCCGCGAACTCCTGGTCGCTGACGACCCGGACCGCGATCGGCATGAAGGCATGATCCTTGCCGCACAGTTCCGAGCACTGGCCGTAGAACATGCCGGTCTTGGTGGCCTTGAACCAGGTCTCGTTCAGCCGCCCCGGAACGGCGTCGATCTTGATACCGAAAGCCGGCACCGCGAAGGCGTGGATGACGTCCGCGCCGGTGGTCTGGACCCGGACGATCTTGTTGACCGGCACCACCATCTCGTTGTCGACGGCCAGCAGGCGCGGCTTCTTGTCCTGCGCCATCAGCGAATCGAATTCGAACTTGCCGTTGTCGGGATAGGAATAGGTCCAGTACCACTGCTTGCCGGTGGCCTTCACCGTCAGGTCCGCCTTCGGCACGTCGACCTGGTAGAACAGCAGGCGGAACGACGGGATCGCGATACCGACCAGGATCAGCACCGGAACGATCGTCCACACCACCTCGATCAAGGTGTTGTGCGTGGTCTTCGACGGGGTCGGGTTGGCCTTGGCGTTGAACTTGACCATCACGGTGATCAGGAGCGCGGTGACGAACAGCGTGATCGCGGTGATGATCCAGAGCAGGAAGCCGTGAAACCACTCGATGTCGTCCATCACCGGCGACGCGGAGGGCTGCATGGTCATTTCCCACGGCGAAGGCTGGCCGACCTCGGCATATGCATGTCCGCCAATCGCCAGCACCGCCCCGATAATCGCCAGGCCCAACACCAGGCCCAACAACCCGCGGCCAATCTTGCCCCTCGACATATTCATGCCGCACCCGCTCCTTCATAAGCTCGAAAGCATCCCCGCCGGGCGGCGAGTCATGCTGCGCGACGCGTTTCCTGCGACAAAGACTGTTGGCCGGATCGTTAGAACGCGTCGAAATCCAGCCTCTCAAACCATAATTCGCCGTTCCTCGCAATGCACTAATGACGCCGACCGGATGCATTCGAACGGATTGTCCCGAAGCTGCTACAATCGCCGCGAATCGCGATGTTTGACCGCCGGGCGGGCGGAGGGTGCTTGACAGGGGAATTGTCCGTTGTACCCACGGTCAAAACGCGGCGCAGGAACCTGATTCGCACGGATCGCGGGCCCGATTCAGGCCGCGGTCCGCCTTCAAGGCGCCGTCATTGCCGTCCAGTCCGGCGCCTGGACAGACAATCAAGGGAACGACCCGGATGGGGCCTTCACGACATCCGTACCGGCAGGGCAATCGCTTGGACCAGCGGGGCAATCGCGCGGACCGGCGGGACGATCGCGGCAAACGGGCCGGCAGGCTGGCCATGGTGCTGGTTTTGCTCGGCGTGCTTGTCGGCGCCGTCCCCGGCTCGACGACGCCGGCCAGCGCCCAAGGCGCGGTCCGGTCGGTCCACGGCGACTGGCAGATCCGCTGCGACACGCCGCCCGGCGCCAAATCGGAACAATGCGCCCTGATCCAGAGCGTGGTCGCGGAGGACCGCTCCAATGCCGGGCTGACCGTGATCGTGCTCAAGACGGCGGACGGCAAGAGCAAGCTGATGCGCGTGGTGGCGCCGCTCGGCGTGCTGCTGCCGTCGGGGCTCGGGCTCAAGCTCGACAATGTCGATGTCGGCCGCGCCGGCTTCGTGCGCTGCCTGCCCAACGGCTGCGTCGCCGAGGTGGTGATGGACGACAAGCTGCTCGGCCAGCTGAAGACCGCCAAGACCGCGACCTTCATTATTTTCGAGACGCCGGAGGAAGGCATCGGCTTTCCCCTCAGCCTGAACGGGCTCGCCGAGGGCTACGACAAGCTGCCATGAGCAAGCTGCCGTGAGAATGTGACGGATCGTTCATCCGCCCGTCCCTCGCGCTTTGGCGGCGGCATGCCTATCTTGGGCTTGTCCCGTCCCGGGCATGATCGGGCCACGCATCGTCCTGCCGGGGAGCCGCGGGACGACCGGCCGGATATCTATCGTGGCACGATTCATCGCCCGCCTTGTTATTGGGCCCGCCTTGTTATTGGCTTGCCCTGTCATTTTATTGGCTTGCCCTGTCATTGCCCGCCTTGCCGTTCCTTGCGGAGCTTTTGCAGCCTGCCTTCTTTCGGAGTTCCCCGATGACCGATCCCGCCACCACATCCCTGCTCGACCGCGCCAATCTCGACCGCGACGCGGTCCGCGATCAGCTCCTGCGCGGCCTGGCGGGGGCCGACGACGGCGAACTGTTCCTCGAATTCAGCCAGAGCGAGATGCTGGTGTTCGACAACGGCCGGCTGAAGCAGGCCACCTACGATACCGCGCAGGGCTTCGGCCTGCGCGCGGTCAAGGATGACGCGGTCGGCTATGCCCACGCCTCCGACCTGTCGCTGCCGGCACTGGTTCGCGCCGCCGACGCCGTGAGCGCGGTGCGTGGCGGCTACCAGGGCACCTTCGCGGCGGCGCCCCAGCACACCAATGTCCGGCTCTATGGCGACGACAATCCCCTCGACGCCCCCGGCTTCGAGGCCAAGGTGAAGCTGCTCGGCGAGATCGACGCCTATGTGCGGGCCAAGGATCCGCGGGTGCGGCAGGTTTCCGTCGGCCTGGCGGCAAGCTGGCAGGTGGTCGAGATTCTGCGGCCCGACGGCGAGAGCTACCGCGACATCCGCCCGCTGGTGCGGGTCAATATCGCCGTCGTCGCCGGCTCCGGCGACCGGCAGGAAAGCGGCAGCAAGGGCTATGGCGGCCGCGAGGGCTATGCCCGCTTCATCGACACCAAGGCGTGGCGCGAGGCCGCCGACGGCGCGATCCGCGAGGCGCTGGTCAATCTCGAATCGGTACCCGCCCCCGCCGGCGAGATGGACGTCGTGCTCGGCCCCGGCTGGCCCGGCGTGATGCTGCACGAGGCGGTCGGCCATGGCCTCGAAGGCGACTTCAACCGCAAGAAGACCTCGGCCTTCGCGGGATTGATGGGCCAGCAGGTCGCCGCCAGGGGCGTTACCGTGGTCGACGACGGCACCATTTCGGCGCGCCGCGGCTCGCTCTCGGTCGACGACGAGGGCACCCCGACCAACCGCACGGTGCTGATCGAGGACGGCACCCTGGTCGGCTACATGCAGGACCGCCAGAACGCGCGGCTGATGAACATGGCGCCGACCGGCAACGGCCGCCGGCAGAGCTACGCCCATGTGCCGATGCCGCGCATGACCAACACCTACATGCTGGCGGGGAATCGCGATCCGGCGGAGATCCTGGCGTCGGTGAAGAACGGCATCTATGCCGCCAATTTCGGCGGCGGCCAGGTCGACATCACCTCGGGCAAATACGTGTTCCAGTGTACCGAGGCGTACAGGATCGAGAACGGCAGGCTCGGCGCGCCGCTGAAGGGCGCCATGCTGATCGGCAACGGCCCGACCGACCTGCATCGCATCTCGATGGTCGGCAACGACCTCGCGCTCGATTCCGGCATCGGCACCTGCGGCAAGCAGGGCCAGGGCGTGCCGGTCGGGGTCGGCCAGCCGACGCTGCGAATGGACCGCATCACCGTCGGGGGCACCGGCGCATGAGCACCGAAACCACGTCGGCGGCCAGGCCGAAGCAGAGCTGGCGCTCCTCGATCGCCCAGATCGCGGCGGTGGTTCTGGCCGTGTTCGTCGCCAAGGGCGCGCTGGCCGAGCCGTTCTACGTGCCGTCGGCCTCGATGGAGCCGACGCTGCTGATCGGCGACGCCCTGCTCGCGTCCAAATTCCCCTATGGCTACAGTTCGGCCTCGCTGCCGATCCATGTCGCGTTCCCCAAGACCGAACGCATCTTCGGCGAACTGCCGAAACGCGGCGACGTGGTGGTGTTCCGCTGGCCCGGCGACACCTCGCAGGTCTGGGTCAAGCGGGTGATCGGCCTGCCCGGCGATCACGTCCGGATGCGCGACGGCCGGCTCTGGCTCAACGGCGCCGAGGTGCCGCTCAGAAGCGACGGCATCGGCACGGCGGAGGACGACAACGGCACGGGCGAGCCGGCGCGGCGCTTCATCGAAACCCTGCCGGGCGGGGTGGCGCATCCGATCTTCAAGCTGCGCGCGATCGGCCGGCTCGACAACACGCCCGACGTGGTGGTGCCGCCGCGCCACGTTTTCGTGATGGGCGACAATCGCGACAACTCCGCCGACAGCCGCGTGCCGGTCCGCGACGGCGGCGTCGGCCTGCTGCCGACCGACGACCTGGTCGGCCGCGTCGACGCGATCGTCGGCTCCTGGGATCTCGGCCTCCGCAACCGGCCGATCTGGTCGTGGCCCTCGGGCCTGCGCCTGTCGCGATTCTTCTCGCGGGTGCATTGA
>JAGRLZ010000188.1 GCA_020441545.1 Xanthobacteraceae bacterium
GAAGAAGCGGTGAACAAGCGATGTGGGACTCCGTGCATAACAGGTGTATGAAGGCCCACCCTGTCTCCCCTCCCCGGCTCCATTCCAACGCACCCATGACCTCCGCCATCACCCCAGCCAGCAGCAGCGCGACCTTTCCGGCCGGCACCGAGGCCGCCGCGCGGCGCGTGGTCGATTCCCTCGAACAGATGCTCGACCCCGACGACGTTGCGGCCGCCGCGTTCGAGCGGCCGGATGGTCGCTGGGACGTGACCCTGCATTTCGCCACCCCGCCCGACGGCGCCGCCATCCGCGAGCTGGTTGCGCTTGTGGCCGGCGACGATGTCGCGCAGGCGATCACGTTCCACACGGTGGAGGCCAGGGACTGGGTGAAGGCCAGCCTCGAGGGACTGGCGCCGGTCCATGCCGGCCGCTTCGTGGTCCACGGACATCACGACCGCGCGCGCATCCCGCCCAACAAGCTGGGCATCGAGATCGAGGCCGCGCTGGCCTTCGGCACCGGCCATCACGGCACGACGCGCGGCTGCCTGCTGCTGCTGGATCATGTGCTGAAAGCACATCGTCCCGCGCGCGTGCTCGATCTCGGATCGGGCACCGGGGTTCTCGCCATCGCGGCGGCCAAGGGGTTGCGCCGCGACGTGCTTGCCAGCGACATCGACGCCCGCTCCGTCGTTGTCGCGAACGAAAACGCCGGCCTCAACGGCGTCGGCAATCTGGTCGATTCCGTCTGCGCCACGGGATTTTCCGCGCCGCAGATCCGCCAGCGCGCGCCGTTCGATCTCATCCTGGCCAACATTCTCGCCAATCCGCTGCGGCAACTGGCGCCGGCAATGGCGCGGCACCTGGCGCCGTCGGCTCACCTGATCCTGTCGGGACTGCTGCCGCATCAGGCGGCAAGCGTGGTGGCGAGCTATCGCGCGGCGGACATCGTTCTGCTGCGGCGAATCGAAATCGATGACTGGAGCAGCCTGCTGATGCGCCGAATGGGTTGAATATGCGGGCTGAACTTGCAGGCTGAACTTGCAGGCGTCAGGCGCCGTCGCGCGGCGCATGATCCGCGCCCTCGCGCGACGATGCGCCGGGCGTGCGCCAATCCATCAGGCGCCCGAAAAACTGCATTACGCCGCCGCGCGTCGACGTAACGGATTTTGGGGTAGCGGACTTCGAGGCAACGGACGACGACGTCTGGGGCGATCTTTGAGGGGATGCCTCCGTGGCCGGCGGCGACAGCTTTTCAAACGTAAAGGCTGGCATCGGTGTTACCCCTCATCTTTTGGACTGAGTTGAAACACTCCCGGAGTTCCCCCAAACTACATGCTGAAGGCCGCCTGAATGGCGGTCCCACGCCGTCCTGTCTGATGCAGGCAGAACCATTCTAGTCCGACTGACACCGAAATGACAACATTCCCGCAGCCGCATATTCGTGACTGGGGATGACAGGATCGCGGAGCCGATGTTCGAAGCGCACTTCCAGACATTCGACGATCCCGAAGGCGGCGTTGCCCTGTCCGCGCGCCTTGCCGCGCTGCGCGAGGAACTGGCGCGACGAAAGCTCAACGGCTTCGTGGTGCCGCGCGCCGATGCGCAGCAGAACGAATATGTCGCGGCATCCGAGGAGCGCCTGGCATGGCTGACCGGATTCACCGGCTCGGCGGGACTTGCCATCGTGCTCAATCACGAGGCAGCCCTGTTCGTCGACGGCCGCTATACGCTGCAGGCCGCCCAGCAGATCGACGCCGGCGCCTGGCGGGTGGAATCGCTGATCGATCCGCCGCCGGAAAGCTGGCTCACCGACCATCTTGCCGCCGGCGACCGTCTCGGCTTCGATCCGTGGCTGCACACGAGCGCGGCCGCCGAGCGCCTGGCGGCGGCTTGCGCCAGGGCCGGCGCCGAACTCGTCGCCGTCGACAGCAATCCGGTCGACGCCATCTGGCACGAGCGCCCGGCCGAACCGCTCGGCGCGGTGACGATTCACGACACGACATTCGCGGGCGTCGGTACGGACGAGAAGCTGGCACAGATTCGCGAGGAAGAAGCGCGCCTCGGCGTCGATGCGCTGGTGCTGTCGGATTCGCATGCGGTGGCCTGGACCTTCAACATCCGCGGCGCCGACGTGTCGCACACGCCGTTGCCGCTGTCCTATGCATTGGTCCCGAAGCAGGGGCGTCCGACCATCTTCATGGATCATCGCAAGCTCTCGAACGTCGCGCGCGACTATCTCGAACGCTTCGCCGATGTCGCCGAGCCCGACCAGATGACGGCGCGTATCGTCCAGCTCGCGCACCAGGGCGCGTCCATCGCGCTGGACAGCGCGACCGCCGCCGATGCCCTGAGCCGGATCGTTCGCGACGCCGGCGGCAAGCCGGTGCGCGGCAGCGATCCCGTGAGCCTGCTCAAGGCCGTGAAGAACCCGGTCGAGATCACCGGCAGCCGCAGCGCACATCAACGCGACGCCGTGGCGCTGGCGCGGTTCCTCGCCTTCATCGACCGCGAGGCACCGAGCGGCCGGCTGACGGAGATCGATGTCGTCGAGGCGCTTGAAACGTTTCGCCGCGAGACCGGCGCGCTCAGGGACGTCTCGTTCCCGACCATCGCCGGCACAGGCCCGAACGGCGCGATCGTGCATTATCGCGTCACCCGGAAATCCAATCGCCGCATCGTGCCGGGCGACCTGCTGCTGGTCGATTCCGGCGCGCAATATCAGGACGGCACCACCGACGTCACCCGTACCATCGCGATCGGCGAGCCGACCCAGGAAATGCGCGACCGCTTCACCCGCGTGCTGCGCGGCCATATCGCGATCGCGCGCGCGGTGTTTCCCGACGGCACCACCGGCGCGCAGCTCGATACGCTGGCGCGTCAGTTCCTGTGGCAGGCCGGCCTCGATTTCGAGCACGGCACCGGCCATGGCGTCGGCAGCTATCTCTCGGTGCATGAGGGACCGGCCCGCATTTCCAGGCTCGGCACCACCCCGCTCAGGCGTGGCATGATCCTGTCCAATGAGCCCGGCTACTACAAGACCGATGCCTTCGGCATCCGCATCGAGAACCTGGAGCTTGTCGTCGCGGCCGAAATCGCCGGCGCCGAAAAGCCGATGAACGCCTTCGAGACGCTGACGCTGGCGCCGCTCGACCGCCGCCTGATCGACCGGCGCATCAGCAAGAAAGAGGTGAAGTGGCTCAACGACTATCACGAACGGGTCCGCCGCGAGGTCCGTCCGCATGTCGATGAAGCCACCGGGGCCTGGCTCGACGCGGCAACCGCGCCGATCGCCTACGAGGATCATTTCCCCGGTTAGCGCGCCCGCCCAACTTGGCGCGCTCAACGATCTCCCCGAACAGCCGAGGCGGCGAATCGCCGATGTCCGCCGCACGGAAATGCGCCAGTCCGCCGTTGAAACATCGGGCCGGTCGGGCCTCACCATCAGGACATGGCCGCATTCCGAAATGGCCCTGCTCCGGCGCGATGCACACCGCTAAGGTCTCCGCCGAATGCCTGCCCGGACAGGGCGACCGGAAAGACCTTTGCAGAACGTGACCCTCAGCCTGACCGATTCCATCCCGACCCGGCGCGCGGTTCCCTTGCGGACCGTTCTGGTGCTGCTGGTCATCATGACCGGCGCGGCGCCGATCTCGCTCTACATGCTGGTTCCCGCGCTGCCGGTGCTGGCGACCTCGTTCGGCAGCACCGCCTCGGCGGTGCAGATGACGGTGTCGCTCTACATGGTCGGCATCGCCTGCTCGCAGATCATCATGGGGCCGCTGTCCGACCGCTATGGCCGGCGGCCGGTGCTGATCGCCGGGCTCGGGCTGATGGTGGTCGCCACCATCGGCGGCATCTTCGCGCAAACGCTGCCGCAACTTGTCGCCGCCCGCTTCCTGCAGGCGCTGGGCGGCGCATCCGGCATGGTCATCAGCCGTGCCATCATCCGCGACCTGTACGCACGCGACCGCGTCGCCTCGATGATCAGCCTCGTCATCGCCGTGATGATGATCGCGCAGATGCTCAGTCCGCTGGCCGGCGGCCTTCTGGAAATCAGCTTCGGATGGCGATCGATCTTCTATGTGCTGACCGCGCTGGCGGTGGTCACCTGCATCGGCGTCACCGTGGCACTACCCGAAACGCGCCGGCGCGCGGACGCGACCGCCAGCGGATTCTCCGCCGGCGCCCGCGGCCTCCTCTCCAGCCGCGCCTTTGTCGGCTATGTGCTGTGCCAGGTGCTGGCGTCGTCGATCATCTTCACCTTCGCCGGCGCCGGCCCCTACATCGTCGTCAGCCAGATGGGACGCAGCAGCGCCGAATACGGCGCCTGGTTCGCCACTTCCGGCCTCGCCTACCTGCTCGGCAATCTGTGCTGCGCGAAGTTCGCGCCACGCCATTCGCTCGACAAGCTGATCTGGCTCGGGCTCGGCTTCCAGTCCGCCGGCGCCCTGCTCAACGTCGCGTGGGGCATCACCGGCATCAACCAGGCGCCGGCCTGGCTGTTCGGCACCCACATGATCATCATGTTCGGCAACGCCTTCGCGATGTCGAACTCCGCCGCCGGCGCGCTGAGCATCCGCCCGCAACTGGCCGGAACGGCATCCGGCATGATGGGATTCCTGCAGATGGGCTTCGGCTCGCTGTGCTCGCAATTCGGCGCCTGGCTCGGCGGCAACTTCGCGACGCCGTTGCCGGTCAATCTCGCGCTGCTCGGCCTGTCGGCGCTCTGCGCCGCCGCGATGATCTTCCTGGTGCCGCGCCAGCCGACGGTCGCAACCGAAAAGCTGATCGAGCAGGCCGAGAGCGAGGAAAGCGGACTGCTGTAATCGCGCGCATCCACAGCGCGGGCCGACCGACCAGAGCCATTTCCGTTCCGATTCTATCGGAACGGAAAACTATACACTTTTTAACGCGTTTTCCTGACGCGAACCGGCACCCGCTTCGCTCGAGAACGCTTTATCCGCCGATCAGTTTCAGCCATTCGTCCTCGGTCAGCACCGTGACGCCGTGCTTTTTCGCTTCCGCAAGCTTCGAGCCGGCCCCGGGCCCCGCGACCACATAGTCGGTCTTCTTCGACACCGAACCCGCGGCCTTGGCGCCGAGCCGCTCGGCCCGCGCCTTGGCCTCCTCGCGGGTGAAGCGTTCGAGCGATCCGGTGAACACCACCGTCTTGCCGGTAACCGGCGAGTCGGTCTTCGGACGCTCGACGTCGCGGATCGTGACCTGACTGGTGAGCCGCTCGACGATGCCGCGATTATGGCCTTCGCCGAAATAGGCGGCGATCGCCTGGATCACCGTGTCGCCGATCTGGTCGATGGCATCCATTTCCGCGACCGCCTCCTCGTCGCCCGCCGCGACCTTGAGCGCTGCGTCATGAAACGATTGCCATGAGCCATAGCCGCGCGCCAGCGACAGCGCGGTGGTCTCGCCGACATGACGGATGCCGAGCGCATAGATGAAACGGTCCAGCGAAATCGTGCGGCGGCTGTCGATGGCGCCGAACAGGTTGCGCACCGAGGTCTCGCCATAGCCTTCGATCGCCTCGAGCTTGATCTCCGCGTTGCGCGCGGAAAGCGTGAAGATATCCGCCGGCTCCTTCACCCATCCCTGTTCGAAGAACAGCTCGATCTGCTTCTCGCCCAGCCCGTCGATGTCGAAGGCCCGGCGCGAGGCGAACAGCTTGAGATGCTCGATCTTCTGATACGGGCAGGCGAATTCGCCGGTGCAGCGTGCGCGCGATCCCTCCTCGCCGGTCGCGGTCTCCTCGCGCACCACCGGCGTATGGAGATAGCATGGGCATGTCGTCGGGAAATGATAAGGCTTCGCGTGCGCCGGCCGCTTGTCGATGACGACATCGACCACCTGCGGAATGACGTCGCCGGCGCGCTGGATGATGACGGTGTCGCCGATGCGAATGTCGCGCCCCTCGCGCAGCACCTCGCCGCCGTTGCCGACGCCCTTGATGTAGTCTTCGTTGTGCAGGGTCACGTTCTGCACGATGACGCCGCCGACGCCGACCGGCTCCAGTTTGCCCACCGGCGTAAGCGCGCCGGTGCGGCCGACCTGGATTTCGATATCCTTGAGCACGGTAAGCGCGCGCTCGGCCGGAAACTTGTGCGCGATCGCCCAGCGCGGCGTGCGCGACACGAAACCGAGCCGGTCCTGCCAGTCGATGCGGTCGACCTTGTAGACAACGCCGTCGATATCGTAGTCGAGATGCGACCGCTCCGTCTCGATCCTGGCGTGGAAGGCGATCAGTTCCTCGGCCGAATGACAAACCCTCGTCAGCGGATTCGTCCTGAAGCCGCAGCGCTCGAAGAACCGGATCATGCCGGATTGCGTATCCGCCGGCATCCCGCTCATCTCGCCCCAGGCGTAGGCGAAGAAGCCGAGTGGGCGCGACGCCGTGACGGACGGGTCTTTCTGGCGCAGCGAGCCGGCGGCGGAATTGCGCGGATTGGCGAAGACCTGGCCGCCGCTGTCCTTCTGCCGCGCGTTGAGTTTCAGGAACGCGGCTTTGGTCATGTAGACCTCGCCGCGCACCTCGCAGATTTTCGGCACGCCCTTGCCCTTCAGCATCTTCGGCACGTGGTGCAGGGTGCGGATGTTGGCGGTGACATCCTCGCCCTCCTGGCCGTCGCCGCGCGTCGCCGCGGTGACCAGTTCGCCGTCCTCGTAGCGCAATGACATCGACAGGCCGTCGATCTTCGGCTCCGCGGAAAAGGCGATCGGCGCGTCCTCGTCAAGTTTCAGGAAGCGCCGGATACGGCCGACGAAATCGCGCACGTCCTCTTCGTTGAAGGCATTGTCCAGCGACAGCATCGGGATCGCATGGCGGACCTTGGCGAAGCCGCGCGCCGGCGCCGCGCCGAC
>JAGRLZ010000030.1 GCA_020441545.1 Xanthobacteraceae bacterium
AATGCGCAAGAAGACGGACACGCGCTTCGTGACGATCACGCACAACCCGATCACCATGGCGCGCATGAACCGGCTGTTCGGCGTCACCATGGCGGAGCGCGGCGTCTCGCAACTGATGTCGGTCGACCTCGACAACGCGGTGAAGATCCTCGATCAGAACGTGGCGTGAGGATTTTCCCCCTTTCCCTCGCCTGCTTCCGTCATTGCCGGGCTTGACCCGGCAATCCATCCTCTTTTTTTAAGATGGATGCCCGGATCAGGTCCGGGCATGACGTTCTTCGTGTTATAAATGTCGTGTCTCAGATGGCATCTGTCCCGGCATGATCTCCCCCGACCTTCCGCCAGCCTTGCGCGCCGCGCTGGAACAGCGCGCGCATGGTATGTCGCGAACGGACGGGGCGGCGCGCGCGGCAACGATCTCACAGACCTATCGCGGCGGCGGCAATTCCGCCGCCATTCGAACCGGGGCCGATGCGCTGGCCTATGCGCTGGCGCGGATGCCGGCGACCTATGCCGCCGTCGCCGCCAGCCTCAATGCGCTGAACGGGCAACGTCCCGATTTCGCCCCCGCAAGCCTGCTCGATGTCGGCGCCGGCCCCGGCACCGCGACCTGGGCCGCCGCCCGAGCCTACGATTCGCTCGTGACGCCGACGCTGATCGACAGCAATGCGGCGCTGCGCGCACTGGCCCTGCAACTCGCGGACGAACAGGCGCGCCCCATCGCCTATCGGCAGGGCACCGTCGCGGACCTCGATGCGGCACCGGCCGCCGACCTGGTGATCGCGAGCTACCTGATCGGCGAACTGGACGAGGCCACGCGCGCCGCCCTGGCAACCACCCTTTGGGCGCAGACCCGCGAGGTGCTGCTCGTCGTCGAGCCCGGCACGCCGGACGGCTATGCCCGCATCATGACACTCAGGGCCCGGCTCATCGCCCAAGGCGCGCATGTGATCGCCCCCTGCCCGCACGACGGCGCCTGCCCGCTCGCCCCGCCGGACTGGTGCCATTTCACCCAGCGGCTGGCGCGCTCCCGGACGCACAAGCACCTGAAGCGTGGGGAGCTGCCGTTCGAGGACGAGAAATTCATCTATGTCGCCCTCTCGCGCACCCACCCTGCGACACGGCCGGCCCGCGTGCTGGCGCAGCCCGTCATGGGCAAGGCCGACATCCGGGCCAGGCTCTGCACCGAGGCCGGGGTGACGGTCGCGATCGCGCCACGCCGGGACAAGGCGGCCTATGCGCGTTTCCGGCGGTTGCGCTGGGGCGACGCGGTTCCTGAAGTCTGAACCGGACGACGGCCACACCCGAGCTGCCGTGGCACTCCTGATACCCGCTACGACGGCCGCGACCACACATAGGCCAATCCGGCCAGCATCAGCAGCACGACCGCTGCCGTCAGCAACGGCCCGGGATGCCCGCCGAACCAGAACAGCGCGAAGCCCAGCGCCATGCCGCCCAGCGCCAGCAGCTTCGCCCGGCGCGGAATGGCGCCCCGCGCCCGCCAGTCGCGCAACAGCGGCCCGAACCTCGGGTGCTGCAACAGCCGGCGTTCCAGTCGCGGTGACGACCGTGCGAAACACGCCGCGGCCAGGATGAGGAACGGGGTAGTCGGCAGCACCGGCAGGAATGCGCCAATGAACCCCAACGCAACGAAGCCGATGCCGAGCACGAGAAAGACGCCACGCGCGAGCGGCGATCCGTTCGTCGCGGGCGCGATCCGCGGCGGCGTCTCATGGTCATCACGCATGCGCGATCGAGAATCTTCCGAAGAACATCCGGAAAGATTATCAGAACCGGCGCGGGCCGGACCGACGAAGTGACCGCGAAACTTTAGAGCCGTTCTGCCTGACAAGATCGGCCGAGGGCCGCACCGGAATAAATCCATCGCCGCGGAGTTTGTTTCTGCGACGCATCCGCGTCCAGCAACGCACGCAATCAGGATAGGAACTCCGATGTCCCGCGTATCAGCCAGAACAATCGCCGCCACCGCCGCTTTCGCCCTCGTCCTCGCCTCGAGCGGCGCGCTCGCCGAGATGGCCAAGCTCGGCGACACCGCCAAGGGCAAGGCTTTCGTCGATTCGAAGGGCATGACGCTCTACACCTTCGACAAGGATTCGGCAGGCAAATCGGCCTGCAACGGCCCCTGCGCCACCAACTGGCCGCCGCTGCTGGTCGGCGAAGGCGAGAAGCCCGGTACCGGCATGAGCGCCGTTACCCGCGACGACGGCAAGAAGATGTGGGCCTACAAGGGCAAGCCGCTCTACACCTTCATCAAGGACACCAAGCCGGGCGAGGCCAAGGGCGATGGCTTCCTCAATGGCGCCTGGCACGTCGCCAAGCCGTAAGCCGGTCGCCTCTTCCGTTCGCGGGAGACAATCGCTTTGAACGCAATGCGCTCCTGATGAGACAAAGACAGGCCATTTCCCCGTGGCCCTGCCATGCGACGGCTTTTTCGTCTACGGTAGGCGCTTTCGTCCCATCAGGAGCCATTGCCTATGTCGACCGGCTGGATCGTTCTCGGCGTCATCGTCGTCATCGCCTTTATCGCCTTCGCCGCCTATAACCGCCTTGTCGCCCTGAGCCAGCGCGTCAATCAGGCGTTCGCCGATATCGATGTCCAGCTCAAGCAGCGCCACGACCTCATCCCAAACCTGGTCGAGACCGTGAAGGGCTACGCCCAGCATGAGCGCGGCACCCTCGATGACGTCATCAAGGCGCGCAATGCCGCGATGTCGGCGCAGGGGCCGGCGCAGGTCTCGGCCGCCGAAAACCAGCTCAGCGGCGCGCTGGGCCGCCTGATCGCCCTGTCCGAGGCTTATCCGGACCTCAAGGCCAACGCCAACTTCCAGCAGTTGCAGAGCGAGCTGTCCGACATCGAGAACAAGATCGCGGCCAGCCGCCGCTTCTTCAACAATGCCGTGCAGGAATACAATACCGGCATCCAGCAACTGCCGGCGGCGCTGTTTGCCGGCACCTTCGGCTTCACCAGGAAGGATTTCTTCGATCTCGGCGAGGCGCGCGGGCAGCTCGAACAGGCGCCCTCGGTGAAGTTCTGAGCGGCGTCATTCGCAAGGAGCCGTCATTGCAGGCATCCGGATCAACGCGCCTCGCAATGACGGCATAACGCCCCTGCAATGCCCCTATAATCCTTGGCTCACGTCCATGGCAGCCTACGGTCTCTACACCCACATCGCCTCGAACAAGACGCGCTCGGTGCTGCTGCTCGCCGGCCTGTTCCTGTTGATCTATGTGATGGTGTTCGCCGGCGCCCTGATCGCGGAGGTCATGCTCGACGGCCGGCGGACGGTCGATTTCTACCTGATCGCCGCGGCCCGCGACCTTGTGCGCGCGCTTCCGCTCGCCACCCTCGGCGCCGCGCTGTGGATCGTGATCGCCTATTTCTTTCATCAGAAGATCATCGACGCGGTGACCGGCGGCCACGACGTCACCCGCAAGGAACAGCCGCGGCTCTACAATCTCCTGGAGAATCTCTGCATCTCGCGCGGCATCCCGATGCCGAAGCTGAAGGTGATGGACAGCGACGCGCTGAACGCCTTCGCCACCGGCCTCAACCGGCGGCAATATGCGGTCACCGTCACCACCGGCCTCCTCAACGCGCTCGACGACCAGGAAATCGAGGCGGTGCTGGGGCATGAGTTGACCCACATCCGCAACGGCGATGTGCAGCTCATGGTGATCGCCGTCATCATCGCCGGCGTGGTCGGATTCTTCGGCGAACTGTTCTTCCGCATTTTCTTCAACGGCGGCGTGCGGTTCGGCGGCGGCCGCTCGTCCTCCTCGTCCTCCTCCTCGAGCAGCGACCGCAAGGGCGGTGGCGGCGGGGCGATCATCGCGATCCTGATCGCGGTAGCCCTGATCGCGCTGGCCTGGATTCTGTCGCAGGTGGTGCGCTTCGCGCTGTCGCGCTCGCGCGAGTTCCTCGCCGATGCCGGCTCGGTGGAACTGACCAAGAACCCCGACGCCATGATCTCGGCGCTGCGCAAGATCGAGAACCGCGGCGAACTGCCGGGCGCCACCTCGGCGGTGATGGAGATGTGCGTCGACAATCCGCGGGAGGGCTTCGCCGACCTGTTCGCCACCCATCCCTCGGTCGACAAGCGGGTGCAGGCGCTGGTGAAATTCGCCGGCGGCCACGATCCGGGACCGCTGCTGGCCGAGCCGGACGGCGACGGTTCCGAAAGCGACGCCGCAGACGCAGGTGCCGACACGCCAGCGCCCCAGCACGGCCCGTGGGGCGACACGCCGCTGCCGGGCCAGACCGTTCCCGGGCCGTGGGGCGGGCGGCATTAACGCCGTTCCCCGGAATTAACCTTACCGCGCCTGCCGGGAATTGAATTCTCCCTTGTTTCTGCCATCTTCGCGCCGGAAGCATGAAGCGGGACATTCGGATCGCCCGGCCATATCGGGCGACAGACACATGCCGGGCATCATCCTCGCGCGAGGATTCAGGCTTTTTCCGAAGAAGCGGCGGCTCCGGCACAATGGGCGCACACAATGGGCGCATGGGGATAGTTCATGGCGAAACCAGCAGTGATTGTCGTGGGTGCGGACAAGGGCGGCGTCGGCAAGACCACCGTGTGTCGAACCGTGCTCGATTATTTCAGCGCCAACAACGTGCCGACCCGCGCCTTCGATACGGAATCGCCCCGCGGCACGCTGAAGCGCTTCCACCCCGACATCACCGAGATCGTCGACATGACGGCGACCGCCGACCAGATGAAGATCTTCGATACGCTGGGCAGCGCGGCGCCCTCCGTCACGGTGATCGACGTGCGCGCCGGGCTGCTGTCGCCCGCCCTCGCCTCGCTGCGCGATATCGGCTTTCTCGACGCCGCCAAGTCCGGCCAGATCACCTTCGCCGTGTTCCACATCCTCGGCCCCTCGATCGCCTCGCTCGACGAGATTGCCGAGACCGCCAGCTTCATGGACGGCGCCAAGTATTTCCTGGTGAAGAACTTCATCAACAACACCAGCTTCTTCGAGTGGGACCAGGCGACCTACAATTCCTATTTCCACCGCATCAAGGACGCGACCGAGATCACCATTCCCAAGCTCAACGAGATGGCGTTCGAGCAGGTCGAGGTGTCATCGGTGCCGTTCCTGAAATTCGTCGCCAACAAGGGGCCGAAGGACGAGAACGCCAACTACTCGTTCGTGCTGCGCGGCTATGTCCGGCACTGGCTCGGCAACGTCTGGAGCGAGTTCGACCGCATCAAGCTGACCGACATCGTCGGCAAGGATAAAGACAAGGACAAGTCCGCCGACAAGCCGGCCGAGAAGGCCGCGGCGCGCGCGGGCGGCGAGAAATAGCCGAGCCTTGCAGACGAGCCTTGCAGACGAGCCTTGCGAACCAGCCTTGCGGACGAACCTTGCGAAAATGAACTGGATCGGACGTCCGATTTGGCTGAAATAGCGCCATGCGCCGTACGCCGGTCTACATCATCTGCTCGCCCCGCCCGCAGGTCGGCAAGACGCTGATCGCGCGGCTGCTGTGCGAATTCCTGCTGCTGCAGCGGGGCGACGTCGTCGGCTTCGACATCAACCTGAAGGAGCCGTCGCTGGTCGACTTCCTGCCCCGCATCGCGGAGACCGCCGAAGTGGACAACACCTTCGGCAAGATGCAGGTGATGGACCGGCTGATCGTCAATGACGGCCTCGCCAAGGTGGTCGATCTCGGCTTCCCGGCGTTCGACGAATTCTTCACGATGGTGGACGAGATCGGCTTCTACAAGGAAGCGGCGCGCCGCGGCGTGGCACCGCTGGTGCTGTTCGTCGCCGACAGCGACCGCGCCTCGCAACGCAGCTACGCCGCGCTGCGCATGCGGGTGCCGGAACGCATGTTCGTTACCATTGACAACGAATTCGTGCTGCGTGGCGAGCGGCCCGCGGCGTTCGACTATGGGTGGCTGGTCGAGATCGCGGCGCTGCCGGTGTTTCTCAAGACTTACATCGACCGCATCGGCTTTTCCTTCACCGGCTATCTGCGCGGCGAGGCCGACACCTCGACCGAATTGCACCAATGGATTCGCGACAACTATTTCAGCTTCCGCGAATTCGAGTTGCGGCTGATGCTGCAAAACGGTTAGAGCCATTTCCGTTCCAATTCTATCGGAACGGGACTCTATATCCTTGTTTCAACGCGTTTTCTTGACGCGAACCGGCACCCGCTTCGCTCGAAAACGCTCTGATACAGAAAGCCTGGGGCTACGCGCCGCGGCCGACCGCCTCGAGCGAGGCGAGATAGTCGCGGACCGGCGCCAGCCCATCGAGCGCGGGCATCGCCACGTGCATCGCACCGACCTCGCACCACGGATAATCGAGCGCGGTGAGCCAGGCCATCACAGCCGGCAGCGTCTCGGGCGGCAGAACCTCCATCCGCTCGATGCGGATCGTCAGTTCCTCGACCAGGCCATCGCGACCGAAACGCCAGTCATAGATGCCGGCGCCGACCCGCACCGTGCCGTCCGCCTTGGTGCCCATGCCGACCAGCCACGGACACCTGAAGGCAACCGCATCGTCCGCCGCGGGCCTGGCGAGGCAGAACGTGTAGACGTTCTCGTATTTGGTGGCGAAATCGCCGACCAGCACGTGGGAAATGGCATCGCGGCCTTCCACGGCCGCGGGAAACGACACCGCATCCGACTGCACATGCATGGTCAGGCGTGCGCCGCCTGCAAAAGCGCGCGCCACCAGCAGCGGCCGGTTGCAGTCCTTCGCGGCGATATAGGTGGCGATGGCATCGGCAGGGGTCATGATGTGAGGTCTTGAACGAGGCATCCCGATCCACGCAACTGGCCTGACAGATCCGCTCCGGCACACATCCCGATCAGGCCGGCGCGCCGGGGGTGATCCGCCATCCCCAAGACCGGACATCCGGCGGACATGAGGATGACAAGCAGGAGGATCACAGACAGGGAAATTACAAACAGAGGGATCACAGACAGGAGGAAAATGGCGCTCCCTAGGGGAATCGAACCCCTGTTTCAGCCGTGAGAGGGCCGCGTCCTAGACCGCTAGACGAAGGGAGCGTACAGGTTGAGGGAATAGCGGGCAAACGCGGCTTCCGCAAGCCCGCTCTGGCGTTTTCATGGCGTTCATGGCGCGGCCGCCTCGAAGTGGCAGCCTATGCATCACGGTTCGCTGGCGAACTTCAGCCGCCCCAGCGGCTTCAGCGTTCCGGCATCGAAGGTGAGGATTTCGGTGGCGCCGCCGGCCTCGACGGTGACCACCACGCGGTCCCCCGCGGTGGCCGTGGAGACCACGCGCGCACCCTTCGGCAGCATCGCGGTGCGCTCGGCCGCAGCCGGGGTGCTTCCATCGCTGCGGAAAAGACGGTAGCCGATGGCAACCAGCACCGCGGCGATCGCCACCGCCGTGGTCAGGCTGGCGATCAGCATCATCCGGCGCACCCGGGCGAACAGCGCGGCCTGCTCCGGAGAGGGATCGCTGGCAACGGGATCAGACATTTCGAAGCTCATGGAACACAACGTGCCTCAGACTCAGGGAGAACAGAGCGAACGGCTCGACGTCACGGTGACCGGCGACGAAGGCGCGCGGCGGCTGGACCGCGTGCTGGCCATCCACGCGCCGGCGCTGTCGCGCTCGCGGCTGAAGGCGCTGATCCTCGCCGGGTCGGTCTCGACCGGCGGCACCCCCCTCCGCGACCCCGCTTATCATGTCGCTCCGGGCGATACGATCACAATCGACGTGCCGCCGGCCGTTCCGGCCGAACCGGCTGCGGAAAACATCCCGCTCGCCATCGTCCATGAGGACGACGACATCATCGTCATCGACAAGCCGAAGGGGCTGGTGGTGCATCCGGCCGCCGGCCACGAAACCGGCACGCTGGTCAACGCGCTGATCGCCCATTGCGGCGACAGCCTGTCGGGCATCGGCGGGGTGAAGCGGCCCGGCATCGTGCATCGGCTCGACAAGGACACCACCGGGTTGATGGTGGCGGCGAAGAACGACCGCGCCCACGCCTCGCTCACCGCGCAGTTCGCCGACCACGGCCGCACCGGGGCGCTGCGGCGCGGCTACATGGCGCTGGTCTGGGGCGTGCCGAGCCGGCCGCGCGGCACTGTCGACGCACCGATCGACCGCCATCCCCACGCCCGCGAGAAGATGGCCGTGCGCGACGGCGGCCGCGAGGCGATCACCCATTGGGAGGTACTGGAAACCTTCGCCGGGCACGACGGCAAGCCGGTCGCGTCCCTGCTTGCCTGTGGGCTCGAGACCGGCCGCACCCATCAGATCCGGGTCCATCTGGCCCATATCGGCCATCCGCTGCTCGGCGACACGGTCTACGGCCCCGGCTTCAAGACCAAGGCCAACCAGCTCGGGCCGCAGGCGCGGGCGGCGCTGGAACGGCTCGGCCGCCAGGCGCTGCACGCCTACCTTCTGGCGCTGGAGCACCCGGGAACCGGCGAAGTGCTTGAATGGACGAGCGAACCGCCGGCCGATATTGCTGCTTTGCAAAAATATCTCCGCGCGTCAGAATGACGCAAATGCATGTACTAATCTCTTTCCTTTCAATAATTTAATGTTCAACACGGGATCGTGACCCCGTTTTGTTCTTCCCATTTCCGCCGGTTTTCGTGTATATTGCACCTGCGTTGGATGTCCCAGCGCGGAACATCGCAGTCTGGCCGGCTTTGACAAAAGCGGCTGCTGCCTGGCCCGCCGCACAGGGGGCCTGAACCACGGAGGGCACGACACATGGCCCGTACAGCTACATTGCCGGTTCTCAATGGCGAGTCCGGACTTGCCCATTATCTCGCCGAGATCCGCAAATTCCCCATGCTGGAGCCGCAGGAGGAGTACATGCTCGCCAAGCGTTGGCGCGAGCATGACGATCGCGACGCGGCCCACAAACTCGTCACCAGCCATCTCCGGCTCGTGGCCAAGATCGCCATGGGCTATCGCGGCTACGGCCTGCCGATCTCCGAAGTTGTCTCGGAAGGCAACGTCGGCTTGATGCAGGCGGTCAAGCGGTTCGAGCCCGAAAAGGGCTTCCGCCTTGCCACATATGCCATGTGGTGGATCAAGGCATCGATTCAAGAGTACATCCTGCGTTCGTGGTCGCTCGTGAAGATGGGCACCACCGCGAACCAGAAGAAGCTGTTCTTCAACCTGCGCAAGGCGAAGAGCAAGATCAACGCGCTCGACGACGGCGATCTGCGTCCCGATCAGGTGCAGACCATCGCCAAGCGCCTCGGCGTGACCAATCAGGACGTGATCGACATGAACCGCCGCCTCGGCGGGGATGCGTCGCTCAACGCCCCGATCCGCGACGACGGCGAGCCCGGCGAATGGCAGGACTGGCTGGTCGACACCTCGCCCAGTCAGGAAGCCATCTTGGCGGAGAGCGAGGAATACGATCACCGCCGCCAGGCGCTGAGCGGCGCCATGGAGGTGCTCAATCCGCGCGAGAAGCGCATCTTCGAGGCGCGGCGCCTGGCCGACGATCCGATGACGCTGGAAGACCTCGCCGCCGAGTTCGGCGTGTCGCGCGAGCGCGTGCGCCAGATCGAGGTGCGCGCCTTCGAGAAGGTGCAGTCGGCGGTCAAGAGCACGATCGCCCGGCAGGAAGAAGCGGCGCTGGCAGCGGCGCACTGATCCCGCCCAATCAACCAGAGCCCCGTTCCGATAGAATCGGAACGGGGCTCTACATTCTTGTTTGACGCGTTTTCTTGACGCGAACCGGACCCACTTCGCTCGAAAACGCTCTAACGACAAAAGCCGGCGTCGACGCCGGCTTTTTTATTGGGCGCAATTGTTGGACGCGGCGGTGCCACGCGGCGCCGGCCCCCCGTTGCTTTCCATAACCCTCGATAATCCTCGATAACCCTTTGCCCCGGTACCGGCGAGTTGCGGCCCGATGAACCGCCCCCACCCTTGTCCCGACCAAATGGGTGCGGTGGCCGG
>JAGRLZ010000189.1 GCA_020441545.1 Xanthobacteraceae bacterium
GCGACGCTCGAGCGCGACCAGGGCAGCAATGTCTGGATCACCATCGCGATCCGCGAAGGCAAGAACCGCGAGGTGCGCAACATCCTTGGGGCTCTCGGGCTCGAGGTGAACCGGCTGATCCGCGTCTCCTATGGTCCGTTCCAGCTCGGCGAGATCGCCGAAGGCGAGGTCGAGGAGGTGCGTGCCCGTGTGCTGCGCCAGCAGCTCGGCGACAAGATCGCCGCGCAGGCCGGCGTCGAACTGGGCGCGGCCGCGGAGCCCGCCGCCCGCACCGCCGCGCCGCCGCGCAAGGATCGCAAGCCGGAGCCCAAGATGGTGTCCAGGCCGGCGTCCAAGGCGGAACCGAAGCCGGCCCCGAAGCCGCGTGCGAAACGCAGCGTGGTCGAGGATCGCAAGGGCCGCAAGGTGGTGGTGCAGCGGACCGGCAGCGACGAGGCGCGGGAGCGCAACGAGGCGTTCGCGCGCGGACGCCCGCAACGTCCGAAGCGCGGCTATCACGGCAAGCGCGATCTCAAGCCGCGGGATTGATGATGCGCGTGGTCGGCGGCCGCCTGAAGGGGCGCAACATCGTGGCGCCGACGTCGCGCGACATCCGCCCCACCGCGGATCGCCTGCGCGAATCCGTGTTCAACATCCTGACGCACGCCTATGACGATCCGGTCGCGGGCGCGCGCGTGCTCGACCTGTTCGCCGGTACCGGCGCGCTCGGCATCGAGGCGGTCTCGCGCGGTGCGGCGTTCACGCTGTTCGTCGACAACGGCGCCGAGGCGCGGGCGCTGCTGCGCAACAATGTCGAGGCGCTGGGGCTCGGCGGCGTCACCAAGGTCTACCGCCGCGACGCCACGAAACTCGGCCCGGCCTATCCGGTCGAGCCGTTCGCGCTGGTGTTTCTCGATCCGCCCTATGGCAAGGGCCTGGCGGAGCAGGCGCTGGCCGCGCTGCGCGATGGCGGCTGGCTTGTGCCCGGCGCGCTGCTGGTGCTGGAAGAGGCGAAAGCGGCGCAGGTCGTGGCGCCGGAAGGCTTTCGCGAACTCGAGCGCCGTGCCTATGACGATACCGAATTCGTGTTCCTGCGCGCCGAACCGGCCGCGGAGGTGGAGCAATAACAGCAAGGGGAGTGAACGATGGCGCAGTCGAGGCCGCAGGTGACGTGGGATCACGTCCACATCCGCACCACGGACGAGGAAGGCATGGCGGCGTGGTTCGCCGACATGCTCGGCGGCGAGATCGTGCGCACGCCGGGCCGTATCGAAATCCATCTCGGCGGCGCCAAAATCTATCTTGCCCCGGTCACCGACGGCGATGGCGTCAACGCCGCGCCGGTGACGCCCTATCGCGGGCTCGATCATTTCGGCCTGGCGGTGAAGGACATCGACGACCTCGCGGCGCAGCTCAAGGCCAGGGGGGTCGTCTTCACCAAGGACGTCCATAATATCCGCCCCGGCGTCCGCATCTGCTTCATCCGGGGGCCCGAGGGCATCTCGATCGAGCTGCTGGAGCGCAACGCGAAATACAAGTGACGGTCGTCATTGCGACGCGCGGCGAAGCAATAGGAATCCGACTCTACCGTCGCCCGAACAGCTTCTCGATGTCGGACAGCTTCAGTTCGACATAGGTCGGGCGGCCGTGATTGCACTGGCCGGAATTCGGCGTGTCTTCCATCTCGCGCAATAGCGCGTTCATTTCCTCCGGCTTGAGCACGCGCCCCGAACGCACCGAGCCGTGGCACGCCATGGTGGCGGCGACGTGCATCAGGCGTCGTTCCAGCGGCAGCGCCTCGTCCCATTCCGCCATGTGCTCGGCGAGGTCGCGCAGCAGCGCGGCGGCATTGGCCTTGCCGAGCAGCGACGGCGTTTCGCGCACCGCCACCGCGCCGGGGCCGAAGGATTCGATCGCAAGGCCGAACCTCTCCAACTCGTCGGCACGCGCGACGAGCTTCTCGACGATGGCCTCGTCGAGCTCGACGATCTCCGGGATCAGCAGGATCTGCCGCTGCACGCCGTTCGCGGCCATCGACGCCTTCAGCCGCTCGTAGACGATGCGCTCGTGGGCTGCGTGCTGGTCCACCACGATCAGGCCGTCGCGGGTCTGCGACACGATGTAGGTTTCGTGGATCTGCGTGCGCGCCGCGCCGAGCGGCCGGTCGAGCAGGTCGGCGGCGGGGGCGCTCTCGGCGCGGATGTCGGCCGACGGCAACCCGACATCGAGCGCGGACTGGCCGCGTTCGGCGAAGGCGGTTGCGGCAGCCCCATAGGATGGCGGCATCGTTGCCGGCCGCGCCGGCGAGCGCTGCCAGTCCCAACTGGTCGGACGCGGCGAGAACGCCGGGCGGAACGAGGCGATCACCGCGCCGTCGACATTGGCGGCGGTGCGCCTGCCCTCGCGGGCCAGCCCGTCCTTCAGCGCGTGGACGATCAGCGCGCGCACCAGCCCGGCATTGCGGAAGCGCACCTCGGTTTTAGCCGGATGGACGTTGGCATCGACCTCCTGCGGGTCGAGGGTCACGAACAGCGCCACCACCGGATGGCGGTCGCGCGGCAGGTAGTCGGCATAGGCGGCGCGCACCGCGCCCAGGATCAGCTTGTCGCGCACCGGCCGGCCGTTGACGAACAGGTACTGCCCGAGCGCGTTGGCGCGCGTCAGCGACGGTGCGGCGGCGAAACCCTCGACGGTCACGCCTTCGCGCCCGCTGCGCACGGCGATCGCGGCGGCGCGGAAATCCGCGCCGAGGATGTCGCCGAGCCGTGTCAACTGCCCGGCCGCGCCGGGCAGTGCCGCGGTCCAGGTGACCGGCGCACGCTCCTCGCCGGCCAGCGTGAAGGCGACGTCGGGGCGCGCCATCGCCAGGCGCCGTACCACGTCGCGGATCGCCTCCGCCTCGGTGCGGTCGGTCTTGAGGAATTTCAGCCGCGCCGGCGTGGCATAGAAAAGGTCGCCGACCTCGACGCGGGTGCCTTGCGCCAGCGCGGCGGGCACGATCTCCGACTTGATGCCGCCCTCGACGCCGAGCGCCCAGGCGTGCGGTTCGCTGGCATGGCGCGTGGTGATCGACAGCCGCGCCACCGCGCCGATCGACGGCAGCGCCTCGCCGCGGAAGCCGAGGGTGCGGATGCGCAGCAGATCCTCGTCGTCGAGCTTGGAGGTGGCGTGGCGGTCCACCGCCAGCGCCAGGTCGGCCCGCGTCATGCCGCCGCCGTTGTCGGTGATGCCGATGCGCCGGCGGCCACCGCCATCGGTGAAGACGTCGATGCGGCTCGCGCCGGCGTCGAGCGCGTTCTCCACCAGTTCCTTCACCACGCTCGCCGGCCGCTCCACCACCTCGCCGGCGGCGATGCGGTTGATGACGCTTTCGGGCAGTTGGCGGACGGGCATGGGGGCGCGACTCGATGGAGAGGAGACCGGCAATTTAGGCGCTCACGCCGCCAAATGCATGGCGAAAGGGCCGGTTTGTCGCGGGCTGTGGACGGCGCCGGCCTGTTCGAGATCGCCGGGTTCGGGCACGGGGACGACCAAGGGGTTGGAGCGTTCTCGAGCGAAGCGGGTAGCGGTTCGCGTGAAGAAAACACGCTAAAACAAGGATATAGAGCCCCGTTCCGATAGAATCGGAACGGAAATGGTTCTAGTCGTCGTAGCGGGCGGGACCGCGGTTCGCCTTGATGTCGCCACGGCGCTTCTTGCTGTCGAGCCGGCGTTTCTTCGAGCCCAGCGTCGGCCTGGTCGGCCGCCTTGGCGTGGGGCGGATTGCGGCCTCGCGCAGCATGTCGATCAGGCGGTCGACGGCATCGGCGCGGTTGCGCTCCTGGGTGCGGAAGCGCTGGGCGTGGATGACGATGACGCCGTCCTTGGTCATGCGCTGGCCGGCGATGCGCGCCAGCCGGGCGCGGATGTCGGGTGCGAGCGCCAGCCGCCTGCTGTCGAAGCGGAGCTGGGCGGCGGTGGCGAGCTTGTTGACGTTCTGCCCGCCGGGCCCGGAGGCGCGGACGAAGCCGATCTCGATGTCGTCCTCGTCGATCGCAATGTCGCGCGTGATCCGCAGCATGAGGGCAGTCCGAGAGGTAGGTCCGCGTCATGCCCGGACCTGATCCGGGCATCCGGCCTTCTTTCAACGGAGGATGGATCGCCGGGTCAAGCCCGGCGATGACCGTCGATTGGATTGGCGCCCCCGCTCAGTTCGCCTTGGTCGCGGGTGTCGCGGCGGTGGGCCGAACGACGGCTTGCGGCGTGCGGCCGACGATCACGGTGGTGATGCCGTGGCCCCAGAGCCGCTTCGCGGCGCGCCTGGCGTCGTCCAGCGTCACCGCATCGACCAGGCCGTTGCGCTTCTCCAGATAATCGATGCCGAGACTGTCGATCTGGTATTGCAGCAGGCCGGAGGCGAGCTTGGACGATGTGTCGAGCGCCAGCATCTGCGATCCCTTGAGATAGGACTTCGCGGTGTCGAGTTCGTCCTGGGTCGGGCCGCTCTCGGCCATGCGGCGGATTTCCCTGTCGATGGTCTCGACGGTCTCGCTGGCGCGGTCGGCGCGGGTCGCCGTGGTGCCGATGAACAGCGAGGAATGCGCCATCCAGGCAAGATACTGATAGACCGAATAGACCAGCCCGCGCTTCTCCCGGACCTCGTGATAGAGCCGCGAGGTCAGCGAGCCGCCGCCGAGGATGTGGTTGACGACATAGGCCGCCATGAAGTCCGGATCGTGACGCATGATGCCGGGGCCGCCATAGGCGACCACGGTCTGCGGCACGTCCAGCGGTACCATGAAGCGCTGCGGCGGCTGCGCCGCGGCGATGTCCGGCACAGGCGTCAGATGGCTTTTCGCCGGCAGGCCGCCGAAGGTATCGTCGAGCAGCCTGCTCAGTTCGTCCGGCGCGATGTCGCCGACGACCGCGATCTTCAGCGTGTCCTTCGCCACCACGCGTCCGACGTAGTTGCGCAGGTCGTCGATGGTGATGGTGGGGACGCTGTCCAGCGTGCCGCTGGTGGGGCGGCCGTATGGGTGCTTGCCGTATTCCACCGCGAGCAGCTTCAGGCTCGCCAGCGAATTCGGATCGGTGGTCTGGCGCCGCAGGTTCGAGATGACCTGCGCGCGGATGCGCTCGACGTCCTTGCTGTCGAAGCGCGGGGCCGTCAGCGCCAGCCGCAGCAGGCCGAAGGCCTCCTCGCGATTGTCCTTGAGCATCCGCAGCGAGCCGCGCAGGTGATCGCGGGTGCTGTTGAAGCTGAGCTCGATGGCGCGGCGGTCGAGGCGCTCGCGGAAATGCCGCGAATCCAGCTCGCCCGCGCCCTCGTCGAGCAGGCCGGCCACCAGCGTGCTGACCCCGGCCTTGCCGTCGGGATCCTGGCTGGCGCCGCCGGCGAAGGCATATTGCATGGCGATCAGCGGCACCGTGGCATCCTGCACGAACCAGGCCTCGATGCCGCCGGGCGTCCTGATGTGCTGGATCCGGGTGGCGGCGACGGCCGGCGCGGGCGACCACGCCGCAAGGGCCAGCGCGACGAAGCAGGCGACGAAGACGGTGGTGACAGCGCGCCGGCCGATGGAGCGGGTCACGATCGCTTCTCCTCGTTCTTCGGCGTCGTATCCTTGATGAGATAGCCGGTGACCGAGCGTTGCTTGCGCAGCCACTTCCGCGCCACCTCCTGGACCTGGGCAGCGGTGACCGCCTTGACGCGACCGGGCCAGCCCTGGATGTCCGCGACGCTGAGGCCGACGGTGAGTGCCGCGCCGTACCAGCGCGCCATGGTGGTCTGGTTGTCCTGGGCGTAGATCGCCTCGGCCACGAGTTGCGTCTTGGCCCGCTCGAGCTCTTCCGCCGCCACCGGATGGGCCTGCATGTCGGCGATCACCTCGTCGATCACGGCTTCGGTCGCGGCGAAGGTGACGCCGGGCTTCGGCGCGGCCGCGACGACGAATTGCGTCGGATCGAGCGCGGTGCCCTGATAGCCGGCCGATGCCGTGACCGCGAGCGGATGATCGACCACCAATGCGCGATAGAGCCTCGAATTGCTGCCGCTTCCCATCAGCTGGGCCAGCACGTTCAGCGCCGCGCTCTCCTCGGGCGAGGCGGTGACGGCGGACGGCACCAGATAATAGCGTTTCAGGATCGGCTGCTGCACGTTGGGATCGGCCAGCGTCACGGTGCGCGGCGCGGTCGGCTCCGGCTCCTGCGGGCGCACCCGGCGTGCCGAAATCGACGGCTGGGCCGCGACCTTGCCGAAGGTGCGTTCGGCGATTTTGCGCACCTCGGCGGCCTCGACATCGCCGGCGATCACCAGCGTGGCATTGTTGGGCGCGTAGAAGCGGCGGTAGAAGGCGAGCGCATCCTCGCGGTTCAGCTTCTCGATCTCGTGGTGCCAGCCGATCACCGGGCGGCCATAGGGATGGTTGAGATAGAGCGCCGCCATGATTTGCTCGCCGAGCCGGGCAACCGGATTGTTGGCGACGCGCATGTTGTATTCCTCGAGCACCACGTCGCGCTCGGGCAGCACATTCTCGTCCTTGAGCACCAGGCCGGTCATGCGGTCGGCCTCGAATTCCATCATGCGCGCGAGTTGCGCGCGCGGCACGCGCTGGAAGTAGCCGGTGTAGTCGGCGGAGGTGAAGGCGTTCTCGTTGCCGCCGACCTTGAGCACGGTCTGGGAGAACTCGCCCTGCGGATGCCTGGCGGTGCCCTTGAACATCAGGTGCTCGAGGAAATGCGCCAGCCCCGACTTGCCGGGGGTCTCGTCGGCGGAGCCGACCTTGTACCAGATCATCTGCGTGACCACCGGCGTGCGGTGATCGGGGATCACCACGATCCGGAGGCCGTTGGCCAGGGCAAATGTCGCCGGCTGGTTCGCGGGCCGGCTTGCGGCCTGGTTCACCGACGGGTTCGCCGGTTTGGCGTCATCGGCGATGGCCGCCGGCGAGCCGGCCAGGCAGGCCGCGAGCAGGGCGCCGGCGGCAACGGGCGCAAGGGCGGAACGACGAAGCGATATCATGCGCTGCCTCGGCAGAGAGGAGGGGGCTCGCCGATCGCAGCTTGCGCCTGGATCACGCGATCATCCGGTTACTTGACTTCCTTGCCGGTTCGAACGTCGAAGCCCTGCTTGCTCAGCGGCTGCTTCGGTCCGGTGCCATAGGCGTAGTTCGGGGATGGCGTCTGGTAGCCGGGTGGCGGCTGGGTCAGCGACTCGCGCTCCGGCTCGCCGGTGAACGGCGCGCTTTCCGAGGTGTTGCCGCCGAACATCTTGTTGAGGATGTTGCCCTTGAAGCCGAGCTGGGACGGGCTCAGCATCGGGTTCTGCGTCGTGCCGGGTTGCAGCGGCTCGGTCGCGGCGACATGACGGGTCTTGCCGACGGCCAGTTCGCTCGGCATCAGCGGCCGTGCGCCCTCGTTGCCGAGCACCTTCTTCTGCTTGCTCAGCTTGCGAATGCGCGCGCGCTCGGCCTCGTCGGGATCCTTCGGCCAGTTGGGCGCCGTCGCCTCGGCGGAGGCGGCAACCGGCGGCGGCAGGTCGACCTTCGGCGGGATCACCAGCGGCGAGCGCTCGCGGTAGTCGATGCCCCGGTTGTCCATGTTGGTCGCGCCGATGCCGGTCATGATGTTGTGGATGATCTTTTCCTCGAACGTGGAATCGTCGTCCTCGGCATTCTGGGCGCGGGCGATGCTGGAGCCGATCGCCAGGCCGATCGCCACCGTGACCGCCGCCAGACGCAGCGCGCAAGCGGGCGTGCCCGGTCCGCTGGTCCGTGCCGGGGCCTTGCCCACGGGCTGGCCGGCTGTCAGGGCACGGGATGGCAGGACACAAGATGTCATGGCACGAGATGTCATGGCGCTTCGCATTACGTCCATCCTGTTCAACTCATTGTACGAACGGGGGATTTGGTCCGGTTCCATGGCGGAGCATCGGAGCCTACGGGGTATCGGCCGCGATCAGGGCGCTTTTGCGGCATCGCCCCCCCGGAACGAGTCATACAACAGGGCGGCCACACCGACAACGATTGCGGCATCCGCGAGGTTGAACACGTACCAGTTGTAGATTTTCTCGCCGATCCGGACGTGGAACAGGGCAAAATCGACCACCGCGCCATAGGCCAGCCGGTCGATGGCGTTGCCGATGGCGCCGCCGATGATGAGGCCGAGGCCGATGGTCGCAAGGCGGGTGTGGGACCGGGCCATCCAGATCGCGAGCGCCACCACCGCGACCGCCTTGAAGGTGAGCAGCAGCGCCGACCCGAGCGCGCTGTCGTTCTGGAGCCAGCCGTAGCTGATGCCGGTGTTCCAGGCCAGCACCAGATCGAAGAACGGCGTCACCTTCACCGCGCCGCGCCGCCCGATCTCGTAGACATGGAGCAGCCACAGCTTCGACGCCTGGTCGAGGACCAGCGCGATGGCGGCGGCAACGAGGCCGGAGCGGAGGGGAGGGGTCATTCGCAACATCCGGCGTTCAAAGCGTTCGAAGACGCCTGACCAAAAACTAAGGCGTCGTCTCCGCCGGCGCCTGTCATCGGGCGGCGCTCTGCGCAGCCCCGTTGGCGGGGAAGACGAAACCTGGGTTATGCCGTCACCCCCAGCGCCTTCCATTCGCGCAGCGCCTGCGCGTCGCGCGAGGTGACGTCGGGATAATCCTTGTCGGCGCCGATCTCGGGCGAAATCTTCCATGAGCGCGCGCATTTGGTGCCGACCGCCTTCTCCACCACCACACCGACGCCGGCGACGCCGGGCAGGCGGAAGGCATCGGCCGGAGCCTCGCCCTCGCGCACCTCATAGTTCGAGGTGATGCAGATTTCGGCGAGATCGACGTCGAACAGCGTGGCCAGCATGGCGCGGTCGGCGACATAGATCACCGGCGACGCCTCCAGCGACGAGCCGATCCGCTTGGCGGCGCGCTCCAGCTCCAGCGCGCCGGTGACGACGCGGCGCACGTCGCGGATCGTTTCCCATTTCGCGGCGAGGGCCTCGTCGCGATATTGCTGCAGGCCGTCCGGGAACAGCGTCAGGTGAACCGACGGCTCGGCGTCGGGCCGATAGAGCTGCCAGGCTTCCTCGGCGGTGAAGGACAGCGCTGGCGCCAGCCACTTCAGGATCGCATCGCAGAGACGATCGATCACCGTCAGCGCCGCCTTGCGCGTGATCGACGACGGCGGATCGCAATACAGCGCGTCCTTGCGGATGTCGAAATAGAACGCCGACAGTTCGGTGTTCATGAAGGCGGCGAGGCTCGAGATCACGGTCTTGTAGTCGAACGCGGCATAGGCGCGCCGCACCACCGCGTCCTGCTCGGCGAGCTGGTGCAGCATCAGGCGTTCGAGCTCGGGCATGTCGGCGACGGCGACCGCCTCGTCGCGGTCGAAGTGATGCAGCGTGCCGAGCATCCAGCGGACCGAGTTGCGCAGCTTGCGATAGGTCTCGACGGTGTTCTTGAGGATTTCCGGGCCGATGCGCTGGTCGTCGGCGTAATCGGTGGCGCACACCCACAGCCGCAGGATGTCGGCGCCGGATTGCGCGATCACCTTCTGCGGCTCGACGGTGTTGCCGAGCGACTTCGACATCTTGCGGCCGTTCTCGTCCAGCGTGAAGCCGTGGGTCAGGACATAGTCGTAAGGCGCGCGGCCGCGGGTGCCGCAGCTTTCCAGCAGCGACGAGTGGAACCAGCCGCGATGCTGGTCCGAGCCCTCGAGATACATCACGGAATCCGCGCCGCCATCGATCTTGCGTCGGATGCCGGCAAGGCCGGGAAAATGCACCGGGTCTTCCAGCACGAAGGCATGGGTGGAGCCGGAATCGAACCAGACGTCGAGAATGTCGTCGACCTTCTGCCAGTCCTCGTTGGCGCGGCTTCCGAGGAAGCGTTCGCGCGCGCCTTCCATGTACCAGGCATCGGCGCCTTCCTGCTCGAAGGCGTCGGCGATGCGCGCATTGACCGCTTCGTCGATCAGCACTTCGGCCGAGCCGTCGCCGGTCTCGCGCACGAACACCGCGATCGGCACGCCCCAGGCGCGCTGCCGCGAGATCACCCAGTCGGGGCGGTCGGCGATCATGCCGGTGATGCGCCTCTCGCCCTGCGGCGGCACCCATTGGGTGACGCTGATCGCCTGCAGCGCGCGGGCGCGCAGCGTGTCGCCGGGCTTCGCCTCGCCGTGGTTCGCGATATCCCGATCCATCGCGATGAACCATTGCGGCGTGTTGCGGAAGATCACCGGCTTCTTCGAGCGCCATGAATGCGGATACTGGTGCTTGAGTCGCCCGCGCGCCAGCAGCATGCCGCGTTCGACAAGCGCCTTGATGACGGCCTCGTTGGCGTCGCCCTTCTCGCCCTTGTCGTTGATGACGCGCTTGCCGGTAAAGCCCGGCGCCTGCGTGGTGAGCGCGCCGTTCTCGTCGACGGTGTAGGGAATCGCGGTCGCGATGCCACGCGCCGCGAGATCGCGTGCGCTGGCGGTCCAGATGTCGAAGTCCTCGCGGCCGTGGCCGGGCGCGGTGTGGACGAAGCCGGTGCCGGTGTCGTCGGTGACATGGTCGCCATCGAGCAGCGGCACGGTGAA
>JAGRLZ010000031.1 GCA_020441545.1 Xanthobacteraceae bacterium
GCGTCCTCGTCGTCGGCGTTATGTGCGGCTGCATCGTCGCCGTCCTCGATGATCTCGCCATCACCGTTGACGCGCACGCCATCGATGACGGTTTCGCCATCGCTGGCTTCCTCCGCTTCGGGCTTCTCGTCCTCTGGACGGATGAAACCGCGCTCGATGCGGGCTTCTCCGTCCGGCGACAGCACGACAAAGACGCCACCGCGCGCGATCTCGTCAGGATCGTAAGCATGACGCTTGGCGTCGATGCGCTCGATCTCGGCTTCAAGCTCCCCGAACCGTTGGTCCACGTCGTCGGGAAGCTCCTCCGCGCCTTCATACTCCGACGACAGGCGGTCATATTCCTCCTGTGCGACAGCGCAGGCGGCTTCGTCTTCCTCGGAAAGCTTCACCGGATGCGGATAGGTGCGCGGCAGGCCGTGGGCGTGGGGATAATCGATATGAACCGAAACCCACTTCCAGCCTTCCGCCTCCTGAACCTGCGCGGCGATGCCTTCCAGTTTCTCGATGACAAGCCGCTCCAATAGCGCGGCGTCTTCATAGAAGCCGCCACGATCCTCCGTGAACAGATCGCGGACAATGTTGCCGCCTGCTTCCGTGTAGACTTCCGCACCGATGAAGATCGCGCGCCGATCCGTTGCCGGAATGTGGGTCTTCATGATGTCGCGGCGGATGAAGGACGGATCGCGGTTATAGGACAGGTTCTCGTAAACCTGCTCCTGCCGGGCGTGATCCTCGGTAATGGCGAAGGCCATCAACTGGTCGAGCGTCAAACCGCCGTCGCGATAGACCTGCATCAACCTCGGGCTGACCGCGCCGAGCCGAAGCCGCTGCTTCACCACATGCGCGGTGACGCCGAAGCGGGCCGCGATTTCCTCCGCGCCCCATCCGCGATGTTCCGCAAGCTCGCGGAAGGCCTCGAACTGGTCGGCGGGGTGCATGGCGGTGCGCGTGACATTCTCGTCAAGGCTGATTTCGAACGGATCGTTCGCCGTGTCGATGACGCAGCGGATACCCTCCGTTTTCTTGATCTGCTTGCGCTTCACGCGCAGCAACTGCGCCAGCCTGCGGCCTTCCCCGATGGTGACGAGATAGAAGCCGGTCGGCTTTTTCTCCGCGTCAAGCTCAGGCTCCACCACGAGGTTTTGCAGGATGCCCTTGGCGGCGATGCTGGCCGCATAGGCTTCGATCTCCGCCTCGCTGTGCGGGGTCTTGCGCGCATTGCGGGGTGACTTCTTCAGCTTGTTGAGCGGGATGAGAACCGTCTCGCCGTTTGCCGCGACTGACACGGTTTCCGCGCCGGTCTCAACCGCCGCAACCGCTTCCGTTTCTCCGACGCTGCGAACGTCCGCGTCTGCCGCTGCTTCCGCCACCATCGCAACCGTGCCGGCCCTCGCCATCTTCGATGTCCTTGCCATTGTTCCAATCCTTTTTCTGTGCAGGCCGGAGGCATGGCCCCCGCCATGCCTCCCGGGGGCGCGTGAGCGCTCGGCAGAGAGGGGGGCGGCTATCGGCGAGCATGGCCGGGCTGCGCGACAAGCGAGGTGGATTGGACGGATTGGGCGCGTGAAAACGATGCGCCGCCTTGCGCGTGCGCGGCCCTGCCATCGCACAGGCGGTAGTCGCGGGGGAGAGATGGCCGAGACCATCTCTCCCCTCCACGGATCGGCAAGGCTTCATCCGCAGCCGATCACGACAGAGCGAGCGAAACTCTCCTTACTCATCACCGCCATGCGCAGGCATCTTGCGTCCTGTTGCTTCACCAGGCCGTGTTCGCCTGCGCTCAATTTCGCGAAACTACGAAGACGCTCGACGCAGGGCTTTATACTGCCTGGAAATTCGCATTCTCATTCATGGGCACTGCGGCCAACATAGTTGGAGTCACAACCGCGCGGATTGAGCGTTTCGTGGGCGCTTTCAAAGTAACCGTTATGTTTGTTTGCGCCCCGCATCCTGCCGGGTTGCGATCGCTGCCGATAAAACAGTTTGCGCTGAAAAAGCGATCGCATGATCGCGCGATAAAAAATCGAAGAGTCAAACGGAGGTCACAACAGACGCAATCTAACTTCCGCACTTCGGAAGCACGCTGTGCAAGTCGTCATTGCCGCCCGCCTATAGCGCTGCGCGGCAATTTCCACTAAGCTGTTGGGCGCTTTAATGCGTGCCCGGATACGATCGTCTCGGGAGCAAAAGGCGATCATTCGACCGCTTGACCCTTCCCATCCTCGTAGCTGGGACAATCCCGACAATGAGGAGATTTGGCTAGAGTTGGCGCGCGCCATCGGACGCCAAATTGCAAGGGATGGAAGAGACGGTTTGGGACAGCCGATAGGGGAACGACATGACGATGGTGTCACCCAAAAAGAGAGCCGTGATATACGCCCGTTATTCGAGCGACATGCAAAAGGCGACCTCGATTGACGGTCAAATATTGCTCTGCCGTAAGGTCGCCGAACGCAACAATCTCGATGTCATCGGTGAATTCGTCGATGCGGCGAAGTCCGGTCTGACCGAAGATGCGCGGGACGGCTATCAGCGACTGCTCGACGGCGTGCGGAGCCACGACTTTGATGTGATTATCGTCGAGCATTTTGACCGTCTGTCGCGCGATCCGGCAACGATCCAGCGTCTAAAGCAGATTTTCGAGTTTAATCGCGTCGAGCTGATGGATCAGAAGGGGATTTACGCGACCGCTACCGATATCAGCATCGCGAGTCTCTACAATACGATCTACAAGCCCCAGCTTGCCGAAAAGGTTCGGCGCGGGCACGACAACGCTGTGGTCAACGGGAAGATTCCCGGCTCGTATGCTTATGGCTATCGGCCGACGCCTGGAGCGCCGGGTGAGCGTTCGATCGACGAGAATGAGGCGAAGATCGTACTTCGTATTTTCGAGGAGTACGCCGCCGGTCGGTCAACCAGAAATATTGCCGCCGATCTCACGCGCGAAGGCGTGCCTACGCCCGGCGCCACTCGCCACAAGAACAAAGTTGGTCGCACGATCTGGAATCATCAGTGCATCACGGGTGGTCGTAACGGCCGCGGCATCCTCGGCAACGAGCTGTATGTCGGCGTGATCCACTGGAACGTTCGCTCAACAATTCTCAATCCGGAGACGCAGAAGAAGCAGAAGCGCCGCAATCCGGAGGAACATCACCTCATTGTCATGAAGCCTGAGCTTCGGATTGTTCCACAAAAGCTATGGGATATGACGCAAAAGCTACGCAGCGAGCGCGCTGTCCGTATGTTCGGACCGAGCGGCAAGCCGCGGCGTCGCGAGGTAGTTCCGCGCAACAATGAACATCCGCTTGCTGGGACCCTTCGATGTGGGGTTTGCAATGGCCACATGCGAATTGCGCAGTCGTCTCGCGATGGCGGCCCGCGCGCAGCATGCGCCAACGCGCATCAACGCGGGACCTGCGAGCATACCCGTAGCTTTGACATGGACGTCATACTCAAAGACGTTTGCCGCAACATCGATGTGAAGCTGCTCTCTCCAAAGGCCATCGAGGAAGCGATGAGCGCCTGGCAAGAAGAGCGCAAGAACGATCGAAAGAAAGGCAGCGAACGCGAGACGCTTGAACGTCGACGCCGCAAACTCACTGCCGAGATCGAACGCCTATCCTACGCGATCGCGAACAGTCGTCGTAAGCCCGATGAGCTACTGAAACTGATCGATGAGTGCGACCTGGAGCGAGAAAATATTGATGCGCGCTTGCAGTTGCTCGGCGACGGTAGCGGAAACGTGATCCCGTTCGACCATCCGAAGTTCGGAGAGCTTTACTGCTCGGAGGTTAAGAAGCTCGTCACAGCGCTCAAGACCAATCCGAAGGCGACCGAAACGCGAGTCGCTTTCCGCACCTTGATTGGCTGTATTGTAGTGCATCCAGGCCGCAAGCGGATGCCCTACGAATATACGCCGTACCTGAACAGTGCCGCGCTCTTCGGGAAGCAACTTTTCCCTGAAAAAGGCGGGAAAGGCAAAGAGATCGGCAAGTCTGCATACTACAACAATGGCGGGTCAGAGAAATCGGTGTCCTCGTAATAGACCCGCACCTGCATGTGGTGACGGCCGTCGCTGATCTTTCCGTCGAGATGGCCGATCATCGGTCGTCGTCCTTGCCGAACAGGCCGAACTGCGAGGCATCGCGCGCCGGCTCGGCGAGGCCGAGATGCTTGAATGCGTGCGAGGTGAGCAAACGCCCGCGCGGCGTCCGTTGCAGGTAGCCGCACTGGATCAGGTACGGCTCGATGATGTCCTCGATGGCGTCGCGCGGCTCCGACAGTGCCGCCGCCATGGTCTCGACGCCGACCGGCCCGCCGCCGTAGTTCAGCGCGATGGTGGTAAGATAGCGGCGGTCCATCGCGTCGAGCCCGGCGCCGTCGACCTCCAGTGCGCCGAGCGCATGGTCGGCGATTCCGCGGTTCACCGCCCTGGCGTCGGCGGCTTCGGCGAAATCGCGCACCCGGCGCAACAACCTTCCCGCGATGCGCGGCGTGCCCCGGGCGCGGCGTGCGATCTCGTTGGCGCCGTCCGCCGTCATGCCGACGCCGAGCACCCGCGCGCCGCGGCTGACGATCTTTTCCAGTTCCTCGACCGTGTAGAAATTCAGCCGCACAGGAATGCCAAAGCGGTCGCGCAGCGGATTGGTCAGCAGCCCCGCGCGGGTCGTCGCACCGACCAGCGTGAATTTCGCCAGATCGATCTTCACCGAGCGCGCCGCCGGCCCCTCGCCGATGATGAGGTCGAGCTGGAAGTCCTCCATCGCCGGATAGAGCACCTCCTCGACCGCCGGCGACAGGCGGTGAATCTCGTCGATGAACAGCACGTCGCGTTCCTCGAGATCGGTGAGCAGCGCGGCGAGATCGCCGGCCTTGGCGATCACCGGGCCCGAGGTGGCGCGGAAGCCGACGCCGAGCTCGCGCGCCACGATCTGCGCCAGCGTGGTCTTGCCCAGCCCCGGGGGACCGACGAACAGCACATGGTCGAGCGCCTCTTTTCGTTTACGTGCCGCGTCGATGAACACTTGCAGGTTGGCGCGCGCCTGGGCCTGGCCGACGAAGTCGCCGAGAAGCTGGGGCCGCAGCGTGGTGTCGCCGATGTCATCGGCGCGGCGCTCGGAAGTGACGAGACGCGACGTATCGCTCATGAATGCGACCTCGGGGATGGGGAACGGAAGCGCAATTCTTCTTTCCTCCCCCTTGTGGACGGGGAGTGCGCCCGCGTCACGGCCGCGCTTCGATCTGAAAATCCGAGGGACAGCCTGTTCACTTCGACAATTCCTTCAATCCGAGCCGGATCAGTTGCGCGGTCTCGGCGCTCTCGCCGGCCTCGCGCGCGGCCGCGGCAATCGCGGCCGCCGCCTGCGGCTGGCCGTAGCCGAGATTGACCAGCGCCGAGATCGCGTCCGCGACCGCGCGCGGCGCACAGGCGTCATCGAGCGCGCCTGAGAGCTTCACCACCGCCGGATCGACATCGGCGAAGGCCGGCGCCTTGTCCTTCAGTTCCGTCACGATGCGTTCCGCGACCTTGGCGCCGACGCCGGGCGTGCGCGCCACCGCCGCCTTGTCCCGCAGGGCGATCGCACCGGCGAGATCGTTCGGCGACAATGTGCCGAGCACGGCCAGCGCCACCTTGGCGCCAACGCCCTGCACTGTCTGCAACAGCCGAAACCATTCGCGCTCGGCGTCGCTACGAAAGCCGAACAGCCTGATCTGATCCTCGCGCACATAGGTCTCGATCGACAGCACGGCCGCCTCGCCCGGCGACGGCAGCGCCTGCAACGTGCGCGTTCCACAATGCACCTGATAGCCGACGCCCGAGACGTCGAGGATCACATAGTCCTCGCCGTAGGAATCGATCAGGCCCTTGAGCTTGCCGATCATGGCCGGCTTCTCCGTTCCCTCCCCCCTTGTGGGGGAGAGTGCAGGTTTCCGCCGCCGCCAAGCCGTGCTTCCATGCCCCTCATCCCGCCACCTTCATCCGCAGCGCGGCGCGGCCGCGATGATGCGCATGGGTGATGGCGATGGCGAGCGCATCGGCGGCATCGGGGGTCGGCGGCACCGCTTTCGGCAGCAGGATCTTCAGCATGACCTGGATCTGGTTCTTCTCGGCATGGCCGGCGCCGACCACGGTCTTCTTCACCTGGTTGGGGGCGTATTCCGCCACCGGGATGCCGAACATCGCCGGCACCAGCATGGCGATGCCGCGCGCCTGGCCGAGCTTCAGCGTGGCGACGCCGTCCTTGTTGACGAAGGTCTGCTCCACGGCCGCCTCCACGGGCGCGAAATCCTCCAGCACCTGCCTCAGGCCGTCGTGGATCGCGAGCAACCGGCTCGCCAGCGCCAGCCCGTCGCGCGTCTCCACCGAGCCGCAGCCGACATGGATCAGCCGGTTGCCCTCGATGTCGATCACGCCCCAGCCGGTGCGGCGCAGGCCCGGGTCGATGCCCACGATGCGAATCGGTGTCGATGCCATGGCGCATCATAGCGAAATGTTGACGATCTGCATTTCCTTGCCGCCTTCGAACGCGAGGGGCACGTCCGCCCATGACGGGCACCGTCATATTCCGCGAAGGCGCCTCGTTTTCAGGGCGAGTCCGCTACAACAGCGTCCCGCGCAAAATCAGCAGCGCGACGGAGAAATAGATCATCAATCCTGTGACATCGACCAGCGTGGCGACGAACGGTGCCGAGGCGCTGGCCGGATCGAACCCGACCCGTTGCAGCAGGAAAGGCAGCATCGAGCCGGCCACCGAGCCGAACGTGACCACGCCGATCAGCGCCGCCGCCACCGTGAATCCCACCAGCACCCAGTGCTCGCCATAATCGAAGATGCCGAGCTTCTGCCACACCATCACCCGGACCAGGCCGATCGCGCCGAGCATGGCGCCGAGGATGAGGCCGGTCGGCAATTCGCGTAGCGCCACGCGCCACCAGTCGCCGAGCTTCACCTCGCGCAGCGCCAGCGCGCGGATCAGCAGCGAGGTGGCCTGCGAGCCGGAATTGCCGCCGGAACTCATGATGAGCGGGATGAACAGCGTCAGCACCAGCGCCTTCTCCAACTCGCCCTCGAAGTGCTGCATGGCGCTCGCGGTCAGCATCTCGCCGAGGAACAGCACGCAGAGCCAGCCGCCGCGCTTGCGGATCATGCCGGGCAGGCCGACCTGCAGATAGGGCTCGTCGGTGGCCTCCATGCCGCCGAACTTCTGCACGTCCTCGGTGTTCTCCTCGATGATGGTGTCGATGATGTCGTCCACGGTGACGATGCCGAGCACGTGGCCGGCCTTGTCCACCACCGGCACCGCCAGCAGGTCGTGCTTGGAAATCAGCCGCGCCACGTCCTCCTGGTCGGCCAGCGGCGTGGTGGTGACGGGCGTCGCGACCGCCAGCGACATGATGTTGTCGGAGGGCTCGCCCGCGATCAGCCGGCGCAGCGACACCGCGCCGGCCAGGCGGCGGGTGGCGGGATCGAGCACATAGATCGCATAGACCGTCTCGCGGGTGCGCTCGACCTGGCGGATATGCTGCAGCGTGCGTTCGACGGTCCAGTTGGCGGGGACGCTGACGAACTCCGTCGTCATGATCGCGCCGGCGGTGTTCTCCGGATAGGCGAGCAGGTTCTCGATGGTGGCCCGGGTGGTCCGGTCGAGCCCGTCCATCAGTTCGTCACGCAGCGGCGCGTCGAGCCGCTGGACGATATCGGCGGCGACGTCCGCCGACATTTCGGTCAGCAGGATGATGGCGGTGCGGCGCGGCAGCGCGGCGATGATCTCGGAGCCGCGATGCAGCTCCGGCTTGTCGAGAATCTGCACCGACATCTCGACCGGCAGCAGCAGCAACACGGCCGCCGCGTCATCGGAGTCGAGCTGGTTCAGGATCTCGACATTGTCGGCGACATGCCCGTCGCTCAGCCGCGAGGCCAGCGCCAGCGTATCGACGACGCCATCCGTCGTTTCGAGGATTTCCGTCATGACTCACCTTCGGGGGACTGCCGGCAACGGCAGGGTCGGTGAGCCGATTGCCAGCTCTCAGACCGCAGGGACCGCTGTCGGCAAACTACCTGGCAAACTGCCTGGACTGTCGCTTGGCATGGTTGATGGTTTCCGATGATGAAGCGCCGGCCTTCGGGCCGCACGCCTCGCGCCGCTGACATGATCCTTCGCAAGGATGGCGTCAAGGAAAAATCGCACGAGGGCGGGGCGCATCCCCGGCGTCGCCGCCACGCGGGCGGGTACGGGCGCGCCGCAGATACCGGCGTCGTCGCCCCGCGACTTCGCGCGGAGCGCGTTATCCCCCGAGCTTCTCGATCAGGGCGTCGGAGACCTCGAAGTTGGCATAGACGTTCTGCACGTCGTCGTGCTCGTTGAGCAGATCGACCAGCTTCAGCAGCTTCTCGCCGGTCTCGTCGTCCACCGCGACGGTGTTCTGCGGCTTCCAGATCAGCGCGACCTTGCGGGCCTCGCCGAACTTGCCTTCGAGTTCCCGGGCGACATCGCGGAACGTGTCCTGCGAGGCATAGACCTCGTGACCGCCCTCGCCCGACACCACGTCGTCGGCGCCGGCCTCGATCGCAGCTTCCAGCATATCGTCGGCCGATGCCTTGTCGGCGTCGTATTCGATCACGCCGACACGATCGAACATGAAGGACACCGAGCCGGTTTCGCCGAGGTTGCCGCCGGACTTGGTGAAGTAGGACCGGATGTCGGAGGCGGCGCGGTTGCGGTTGTCGGTCAGCACTTCCAGGATGACGGCGACGCCGCCGGGGCCGTAGCCCTCGTAGCGCAGTTCGTCATAGCTCTCGGCATCATTGCCACTCGCCTTCTTGATGGCGCGCTCGATGTTGTCCTTCGGCATGTTCTCGGCGCGGGCGGCGATCACCGCCGCGCGCAGCCGCGGGTTCATTGCCGGGTCGGGGGTGCCGAGCTTGGCGGCCACGGTGATTTCCCGCGCCAGCTTGCTGAACAGCTTCGACCGCTGGGCGTCCTGGCGGCCCTTGCGGTGCATGATGTTCTTGAATTGGGAATGGCCGGCCATGCGGTCTCTCTCGGATTCGCTTGCAGAAATGTGGGGTGTCGCGCGGCTTATAAAACAATTCGGGCGCGGGTGGGAACCGCTTTTGCGCAGGCGGACGTTCCCGTTTCCCAGATGCGATGCGGCCTGACGTGACGCTTCGCCGATCCGGAACCGCAACGCCCCCTCACCAGAACGACGGCACCGCGCGCTCCAGCCGGCCGCCGATCCGCACCGGCGCGACCTTCACCGCGAGGCCCGTGGCGTCGTCGGTCTCGACCGCGATGCCGCTCATGGTGGCTTCGCCGGTCGCCGGCTCGAAGCGGCTCGAGGGAATGCCGGTGGTGAAGCGCCGCATCGGCTCGTCCTTGTTCATGCCGATCACCGAGTTGTAGTCGCCGGTCATGCCGGCATCGGTCATGTAGGCGGTGCCGCCGGGCAGTATCTGATGGTCGGAGGTCGGGATATGGGTATGGGTGCCGACCACCAGGCTGGCGCGGCCGTCGCAGAAATGCCCGGCGCCCTGCTTCTCGCTGGTCGCCTCGCAATGGAAGTCGACGACGATGGCGTCGGCGCCGCTGCGCAGCGGACAGGCTTCCAGCTCGCGGTCGATCAGCGCGAACGGATCGTCCACCGGCTCCATGAACAGCCGCCCCAGCGCGTTGATGACCAGCGCGCGCTGGCCCTTGCGGGTATCGATCAGCGCCGCGCCGCGCCCCGGCGTGCCGGGCATGTAGTTGATGGGACGGATCAGCCGCGGCGCGCGCTCGATGAACACCAGCGCCTCCTTCTGATTCCAGGAATGATTGCCGAGCGTCACCGCATCGGCACCGGCATCGATGAAATCGTTGTAGATCGCCTCGGTGATGCCGAAGCCGCCGGCGGCGTTCTCGCCGTTGACGATCGCGAGATCGATAGTCCAGTCGGCGACGGCCTTGGGGAGATGATCGAGAATGGCCTCGCGGCCGGAGCGGCCGACCACATCGCCGATGAAGAGAATCCGCAATTCAGCTAACTCCGGAGATCGATGGCTTCGACGTCGGTGAGCACGAGATCGAGCAGCGCGTCGTGAGGGGAAGCGGGAACAGTTTCGACCTCCTGCACCGCAAATGCAACACCGGCCGCCACGATGGCGCGCGCCGCGCGCAGGCACGCCAGCGTGCGGTCGTAGTAGCCGCCGCCGTAGCCGATGCGATGGCCGCGCCGGTCGAAGGCGGCAAGCGGCACCAGCACGATGTCAGGCACTATCTCGCGCGCCGTCGCGGGCGGATGGCGGGTGCCATGAGGGCCGGCGACCAGCGCGTCGCCGTCGCGCCAGGCGCGGAAGACCAGCGGCGCATCACGGGCCACGACCTCCGGCAGCGCGAGCCGCGCGCCGCGCGCCGCAAGCGCGCGCATCAATGGCCGCGGATCGATCTCGCCGCGCATCGGCCAGTAGCCGGCGACCACCATGCCGGGCGTGATCGCGACCCTATCTCCTTGCCCGGCCAGAGCGCGCGAGGCAGCCTCGCGCCGCATGTCACTCAAGGCCGCGCGCCGCGCGAGGGCGGCGGCGCGAAGACGTTCCTTCGACAGATTTGGAGGGGCTATCGTCATCCAGGCACTCACGGGCGGTGGTCATCCGCCAAGTCGTCATCCGTCAAGTCGTCATCCGCCAACGGGTCCGGCTTTGCCGGCCCGACGACAGACTTCGGCGGATGATCCGGTAGTCGTCAACATATCGTCAAGGCAACCGAATCGCGCGGAATACCGGATGCCCGCATGCGCTGGCATAACGCCGGGATTTTTGGCCGGGATTTTTGATTGGCTCAGAACAAAAGCGCGAAGCCGCAACCGCCGTTGAAGCGCTCGATCCCGGAGTTCCCTACGAAAGTAGGTGGGCACCATATGTCCGGGTCCACGGACCCGGCCAGGGACAGTTCCCTAAAGGATCGATAAGGCCCCGGGGATATATGGCTCCTGACGCACGGTGCAGCCTCGCGAGGGCGAATGTAGTCGTGCGGTGGCACGAACGCCAGAGCGGGACGGAACGGCGTTGACGCGATTTGCATGGACGCGATTTGCATGGATCGTCTCGGCGGGGTCGTCCCCGCCAATGCCCACGGCGACAACAGAACGGGCTACCGCTTCTTCGCGGTGTTCAGCGCCACCGCGGCACGGATCAATTCCGTCAACGCCGTCTCGTCGATCATCTCGCCGGCGTGAATATCGATGGCGCGGCGGGTATTGCCGTCGAGGCTGGCATTGAACAGGCCGGACGGATCGGCAAGCGAGGCGCCCTTGGCGAAAGTCATCTTCACCGCGGCCTTGTAGGTCTCGCCGGTGCAGATGATGCCGCCATGCAACCACACCGGCACGCCACGCCACTTCCACGCCTCGACCATGTCGGGGTCAGCCTTGCGGATGATGCCGCGAATCCGCGCCAGCACCTCGCCGCGCCAGTCGCCCAGTTCCGCGATCTTCGCATCGATCAGGCGCGCCGCGGAGTCACCTTCGCCCGCCCCCTTCGCGCCGCCCTTCTTCATGATGCCGACCGCCGTCCCATCTCACCCGATCGCGATGCCGCCGCCGACGGTGCGGTTCAGCACCTGGGTGGTCTTCTCGATGCGCTCGGCGGCGGCGTTCAGCGCATTGGCGACCGCGAACTGGGTCACGCGCGACCGCTCGGCTGCACTGACGCGCACCTTGCGCAGGGCTTCGATTTCCTCCTCCAGCGCGCCGATCCGCTCATTGGCATCGAGCAGTTCGTCGGCCACCGTCAGCGCCGCCATCACGGTGAGCCGCGCATCGCCGATCTCACCGAACTTGCCGCGCAGGCCGACGATGCGTTCCTCGAACTCCTCCGCGAGCTTGAGCAGCCGCGCTTCCTCGCCCTCCTCGCAGGCCATGCGGTATTGGCGGCCGTTGATGGTGACGCTGATATGGCTCATGGCTGCTCCTCCGCGCCCGTGTCCCCGACGGCCACCGCAGGCTCGCCGACCACCTCCTCGATGGTCGCGATCGCCGCATCGAGCCGCGTCGCGATGTCGCGATTGGCCCGCTCAAGCTTGCGCGAGCGCACCAGCGTGGCGTCGAGTTCGTCGGCGAGCCGGGACCGATCCGCACCCAGCGCCTGGATGCGGCTGGCCAGTTCGTCCTCGTCCCGGTCGGCGTCGCGCCGCCGCTCCACCGCGCTTTCCAGCGCGTCGAGGGCGGCCACCAGCCGCCGGGTCGCACGCTCGATATCGGCCGACGCGGCCGCGCCGGCGTCATCCCCGCCGGGACCGCCCTGAGACCAACTGCCCTGAGACCGATTGTTCATGCCGCGCGATCGTCCCCCGTGCCTGCGTCCCGTGCCGTGCGTGCCGCACCTTGCATCTCGTACTTGCGTCGAACCCGTTCCGTCGAACCCGCCGGCCCGCCACGCCTCCATGCCCGCCACACTTCCGTGCCTGCCACGAAAAAGCCGCGACTCGGCAAGCGGTTAGGCTCCAAATCTTACGTGCCGGCGGAGCCCGGCGCAACGCCGCAGGGGAGCTATGCACCGTAAACCTGTGGTGCCGGCGGTGCGTTGCCGTTCCAGCCTTGGACTCGTTCGATGAGGGGTGCTAATCAGCGCGGACTCACCGAAATCCCATGCCGTCGGCGGCGGCCTTTCGAGGCATTACGCCGCCCCTGAAACCTTTCAATTGCAGGCAAAGCCGATGACAACTGGCGTCGATCACACCCATATGGCCAACGCGATCCGCGCGCTCGCGATGGATGCCGTGGAGAAAGCCAAGTCCGGCCATCCCGGCCTGCCGATGGGCGCCGCCGATGTCGCCACCGTCCTGTTCAGCAAATTCCTGAAGTTCGACGCCGCCGATCCGCACTGGCCGGATCGCGACCGCTTCATCCTCTCCGCCGGCCACGGCTCGATGCTGCTCTATGCATTGCTCTATCTCACCGGCAACAAGGAGATGACGCTCGACCAGGTCAGGAATTTCCGCCAGCTCGACTCCAGGACGCCGGGCCACCCGGAGAACTTCGTCACTTCCGGAGTCGAAACCACCACCGGGCCGTTGGGCCAGGGCGTTGCGACCGCGGTCGGCTTCGCGCTCGCCGAGCGGATGCTGGCGGCGGAATTCAACGGCGACGTGGTCGATCACTACACCTATGTGCTGTGCTCGGACGGCGACCTGATGGAAGGCATCAGCCACGAGGCGATCGCGCTGGCCGGACACCTCAAGCTGAACAAGCTGATCTTCCTCTATGACGACAACGGCATCACCATCGACGGGCCGATCTCGCTGACCGACAATGTCGACCAGGTGGCGCGCTTCAAGGCCCACGGCTGGGATGCCCGCCGCATCGACGGCCACGACCCGAAGGCGATCGCCAACGCGATCCGCCGCGCGCAGAAGTCGGACAAGCCGACCATGATCGCGTGCAAGACCACCATCGGCTTCGGCTCGCCCAACCGGGCCGGCACCTCGAAGGCCCATGGCGAGCCGCTCGGCGCCGACGAGCTTGCCGCCACCAAGCAGACACTGGGCTGGAATCACGGTCCGTTCGAAATCCCCGACGACATTCTTCAGGCCTGGCGCAAGGTCGGCAAGCGCGGCCGCCGTGCCAACAACGACTGGCGCAAGCGGCTTGCCGCGCTGCCCGAGGCACAGCGCGGCGAATTCCAGCGCCGCGTCATCGACCGCACGCTGCCCGGCGGCGTCGACGAGGCGATCCGCGCGCTGAAGGCAAAACTCGTCGCCGAGCCGCAGACCATCGCGACCCGCAAGGCCAGCGAACTGGCGCTCGACGTGCTGGTGCCGGCCGTGCCGGAACTGATCCTCGGTTCGGCCGACCTCACGCCGTCCAACAACACCCGCACCAAGGGGCTGAAAGAAGTGCAGCCCGGCCACTATGACGGCCGCTACATCCATTACGGCATCCGCGAATTCGGCATGGCGGCGGCGATGAACGGCATGACGCTGCATGGCGGCTTCCGCACCGGCGGCGGCACCTTCCTGTGCTTCACCGACTACGCGCGCCCGGCGATGCGGCTGTCGGCGCTGGCGCATATCCCGGTGGTCTACATCATGACCCACGACTCGATCGGGCTCGGCGAGGACGGCCCGACCCATCAGCCGGTCGAGCACATCGCCTCCCTGCGCGCGATGCCGAACATGCGCGTGTTCCGCCCGGCCGACGCGGTCGAGACCGCCGAATGCTGGCAGATCGCGCTGGAACGGCGCGACGGCCCCACCGTGCTGGCGCTGTCGCGACAGAACCTGACGCCGGTCCGCACCACCGTGAGCGACGCCAACCGCTGCGCGGAAGGTGCTTACGAACTGGTAGCGGCCAATGGCGAGGCGAAAGTGTCGATCTTCGCCTCCGGCTCGGAGGTCGAGATCGCGGTGACCGCGCAGAAGCAACTCGCCGAACGCGGCATCGCCGCGCGCGTCGTCTCGGTGCCCTCGCTCGAACTGCTGCTGGAGCAGCCGGAAGCGAAGCGCAAGACGATCATCGGCGACGCGCCGGTCAGAATCGCGGTGGAAGCGCAGGTGCGGTTCGGCTGGGACGCGGTGATCGGCGCCGACGGCGCCTTCATCGGCATGCACGGCTTCGGCCACAGCGCGCCGGCCAAGGCGCTTTACCAGCATTTCGGCATCACCGCCGAGGCCGTGGTGGATGCCGCCGTCAAGCGGATCGGCGGGTAACCAATCGGACAACGCCGCCCCTGCGATCGCCATTTGACGCATTGCAACGACGGCGCATTCAGGGCATGAAACCGCCTCGAAACGGGGCATCAAGAAGGTTCGGAAGGAGAAACGGGAAATGGCAGTCCGGGTCGCGATCAACGGGTTTGGCCGCATCGGCCGCAACGTGCTGCGGGCCATCTACGAAGCAGGCCGCAAGGATATCGAGGTGGTCGCCATCAACGACCTCGGCCCGGTCGAGACCAACGCGCACCTGCTGCGCTTCGACTCCGTGCATGGCCGCTTCCCGCACGAGGTCAAGGTCGAGGGCGACTCGATCGTGATCGGCAGCAGCAGGATCAAGGTCTGCGCCGAGCGCGACCCCGCCAAGCTTCCGTGGAAGGATCTCGGCGTCGATATCGCGCTGGAATGCACCGGCATCTTCACCTCGAAGGACAAGGCATCCGCCCACCTCACCGCCGGCGCCAAGCGCGTGCTGGTGTCGGCGCCCGCCGACAACGCCGACCTCACCGTGGTCTACGGCGTCAACCACGACAAGCTGACCAAGGACCACATCGTGGTCTCGAACGGCTCCTGCACCACCAACTGCCTGGCGCCGGTGGCCAAGGTCATCAACGACCTGGTCGGCATCGAGACCGGCTTCATGACCACGATCCACGCTTATACCGGCGACCAGCCGACGCTGGACACCATGCACAAGGATCTCTATCGCGGCCGCGCGGCGGCGATGTCGATGATCCCGACCTCGACCGGCGCCGCCAAGGCGATCGGCCTGGTGCTGCCCGAGCTCAAGGGCAAGCTCGACGGCGTCGCGATCCGCGTGCCGACCCCGAACGTCTCGGTGGTCGATCTCAAGGTCATCGCCAAGCGCGACACCACTCCGGCCGAGATCAACGAGGCGATCAGGCGCGCGGCGGCGCAGGAGCTGAAGGGCATTCTCGGCACCACCGACCAGCCCAACGTCTCGATCGACTTCAACCACGATCCGCACTCCTCCACCTTCCACCTCGACCAGACCAAGGTGATGGACGGCAAGCTGGTGCGCATCCTGACCTGGTACGACAACGAATGGGGCTTCTCCAACCGCATGGCCGACACCGCCGTCGCGATGGGCAAGCTGATCTGATCGACGAATCGTGTCCCGGGCGCGCCGCGGCACCAGGTGCCGCGATGCAGACCCGGGACCATTCCATACCGTGACGGTCCCGGCTCTGCGGTGCACCGTTACAGGCTGCACCGCGCCCGGGACACGCTGCCATGACCAAATCCTTCCGCACCCTCGACGACGCCGACGTGGCGGGCAAGCGCGTGCTGCTGCGCGTGGACCTCAACGTGCCAATGGACCACGGCAAGGTCACCGACACGACGCGGCTGGAGCGCGTGGCGCCGACCATCACCGAACTCGCAGACAAGGGCGGCAAGGTGATTTTGCTGGCGCATTTCGGCCGCCCCAAGGGGCGCGATGCGAAAGACTCGCTGAAGCCGGTCGCCGCCGAACTTGCGAAGGTCATCAAGCGCCACGTCGCTTTCGCCGATGACTGCATCGGCGAGGCCGCCGAACAGGCCGTCGCGGCGATGAAGGACGGCGACATCCTCTGCCTCGAAAACACCCGCTTCCACAAGGAAGAGGAGAAGAACGATCCCGCCTTCGTCGATGCGCTTGCGAAGCTCGGCGACCTCTGGGTCAACGATGCCTTCTCGGCGGCCCACCGCGCCCACGCCTCGACCGAGGGCCTCGGGCACAAGCTGCCGGCCTATGCCGGACGCACCATGCAAGCCGAACTCGACGCGCTCAGCAAGGCGCTGGAAGTCCCTGCCAAGCCGGTGATCGCCATCATCGGCGGCGCCAAGGTGTCGACCAAGATCGACCTGCTCGAAAACCTCGTCAACAAGGTCGACGCGCTGGTGATCGGCGGCGGCATGGCCAACACCTTCCTGCACGCGCAAGGCATCAAGGTCGGCAAGTCGCTGGCCGAGAAGGATCTTGCCGCGACCGCGCTGCGCATCATGGAAAAGGCGGAAACCGCCAACTGCGCCATCATCCTGCCCGTGGACGCCACCGTCGCGTTCCACTTCGAGGCCAATGCGCCATCGCAAGCCTACGGCCTCGATGCGATCCCCGCCGACGGCATGATCCTCGACGTCGGCCCGCAATCGATCGAGCGCATCCATGCCGCGATCGACGACGCCGCGACGCTGGTGTGGAACGGCCCGGTCGGCGCATTCGAATTGACGCCGTTCGACCGCGGCACCGTGATCGCGGCGAAATACGCGGCACAGCGCACCAGGCTCGGCAAGCTGGTCTCGGTGGCCGGCGGCGGCGACACCGTCGCGGCCCTCAACCACGCCGGCGTGGCCCAGGATTTCACCTACGTCTCGACCGCCGGCGGCGCCTTCCTGGAATGGATGGAAGGCAAGCCGCTGCCCGGCGTCGAGGTGCTGCGGAGCAAATGACCACGCCCAACACTTGCCGCGAAAGCGGGCTGCAATGGTCGCGCTTGCGCGACATCCGGCCGCGGAACCCGATTTCCCCTGCAACGTTCCAGTTTCGATCGAGTCACAGACGTCCGACGTCATTCAGGAGACCCCGATGAACCTCGCCGATCTCAACAAAGTTGCCCGGGCCATGGTCGCCCCGGGCAAAGGCATCCTCGCCGCCGACGAATCCTCCGGCACCATCAAGAAGCGCTTCGACGCGATCAACGTCGAATCCACCGAGGACAACCGCCGCGACTACCGCGAGATGCTGTTCCGCGCCAGGGACGCGATGTCGGAATACATCTCCGGCGTCATCCTCTATGACGAGACCATCTGGCAGAAGGCCAAGGACGGCACGCCGCTGGTCAAGCTGATCGAGCAGGCAGGCGCCATTCCCGGCATCAAGGTCGACGAAGGCACCAAGCCGCTGCCCGGCTGCCCCGGCGAACTCATCACCATGGGGCTCGACGGCCTGCCGACGCGGCTGCCGAAGTATTACGAGCAGGGCGCCCGCTTCGCCAAGTGGCGCGCGGTGATCGATATCGGCGCCGGCATTCCGAGCTACGCCGCGATCCGCACCAACGCCCATGCGCTGGCGCGCTATGCCGCGCTGTGCCAGGCCGCGCAGATCGTGCCGATCGTCGAGCCGGAAGTGCTGATGGACGGCGACCACTCGATCGACCGCTGTTTCGAGGTCACCGAATTCGTGCTCAAGGAAACCTTCCAGGAGCTTTACTACCAGAAGGTCGCGCTGGAAGGCATGATCCTGAAGCCGAACATGGCGATCTCCGGCAAGAAGGCGAAGGACCGCGCCGGCGTCGCGGAAGTCGCCGAGAAGACCGTGAAGCTGCTGAAGGAATGCGTGCCGGCGGCGGTGCCCGGCATCGCCTTCCTGTCGGGCGGGCAGAGCGACGAGGAAGCGACCGCGCATCTCGACGCCATGAACCGCATCGGCAACCTGCCGTGGAACCTGACCTTCTCCTATGGCCGCGCACTGCAGGCGGCGCCGCAGAAGGCGTGGTCGGGCAAGGCCGGGAACGTCGCGGCCGGCCAGCAGGCGTTTACCCATCGCGCCCACATGAACGGCCTTGCCAGCAAGGGCGAATGGAAGGCCGACCTGGAAAGCAAGAAGGCGGCGTGACCCGGCGGGCGGCGGTCGCGCTTCGCGCTTTCGCCGCTTGCGATCACGACGCCATCGTCCGGAACGAAAGCGGCGGCGCCGATATGGCGCCGCCGCTTTTTTTGACGAGGGTCTGATCCACTTACGTTGAATCAGGCCCGCCGTATCTTTTTTACTTGCTGACCAGCGTGACCTTGCCGCTCTCGATCTTCACGAGATGGGTGCTGGCCGGGCTCTGGCCGCTTTCCTTACCGGCCGGGCCGACCTTCTCGAACTTGATGTGGCCGGTGAGGCCGGGATAGCTGATCTCCCACAGGGCCTTGCGGATCTTTTCCGAATCCGGAGCGCCGGCTTTCGTGATGGCGAGCGCCAGCACGCGCACCGCGTCATAGCCGCGTGCGCCTTCCGGCATGCCGGCCGGCGGCAGCCCGGCCTTCTTCCACGCCTCGATGAAGGAGCGCGCGGCCTTCGGGTCGGCGGCGGTGTCCGGGAACCAGGGCGCGAACATCGCGTCGTGGTAGGAATTGTCGGCGGCGCTGCCGGCCTGGGCGATCAACTGGTCCGGCAGCGTGCCGCCGGTGGTGACGATGCGGCGCTTCATGCCGAGCGCCTGGGCCTGCTTCATCAGCAGCGTCATCTGCTCGACGCTTGTGGTGATGAACAGCGTGTCGCTGTCGGTGCCCTTGATCGAGGAGAGCTGCGCCGACAGATCCTGTGCCGCCGCGTCCATGTTCAGCGACTTGTTGACGGTGACGCCGTTCGCCTTGAGCATCTTGGAGAATTCGGCGGCCGCACCGAGGCCCCAGTCGTTGTTCACGACCAGGAAGTCGGCCTTCTTGATGCCGAGCTGGCCGATGAAGCGCTTGAACGCCTTGGCTTCGGTCGAGTTGGTCGGGCTGATGCGGAAGATATAGGGATTGCCGGAGGTTGTGATCTTGTCGGCGCTCGAGGTCTCGACGACCATCGGCACCTTGTATTCGAGCAGCTTGGGCATCACCGCCAGGGTGTAGGTCGAGCTCCAGGCGCCGATCATCGCCGGCACCTTGTCGCGGGTGATAAGCTTCTCGGCGACGCCCGCGGCTTCGGTCGGGTTGCTCTTGTTGTCCTCGATGATGAGCTGGATCTTCTTTCCAAGCACGCCGCCCTTGGCGTTGATTTCCTCGGCAGCGATCCTGGTGCCGGCGGTCACCATGTTGCCGGATGCAGCAACGACGCCCGTCAGCGGCTCATTGACGCCGATCTTGATGGTGCCGTCCTGCGCCCAGGCGCTGACTCCAACTCCTGTTCCGAGACAGGTGGTCGCCAGAACGGCGGCGATCCGTAGCCAAGACGATTTCATTATCCCTCTCCTGCTTGTTCATTAAGACGCCGCCACGACGGCGAAGTGCGGTCATGTCAATTTCGCACTATCAACCTAACAATAGGATGATTTAACTTCAACACAAATGTTCCGAGTGCTGAAAATTCCCGCATTTGCGCCGAAAATCAGCATGGCGGCTTGCCTTGAATATACCTATCGTGCTATAGATAGGATGAATTTAGGTCATAGAGCCTGACCCATTCCAGCGCAGGACGGCACACGCCGCCGCGTCCTGAGGAAAAACGGAGCCACCGCGCCGGCCGCGCGACGGGTGAAAGAAGAATGACACAAATGCACGCCCGCCTCCGCCGACTGGTCCGCTTGCAGGATGCGCGCCTGCAGGATGCGTCAAAGCAAGGGGCGCGCCAGGCGTTGCCGCCGCGCGCCCTGCTCCATGCCGGCCCGCCCTATCGCGGCGCGCCACCGCAGGCCGTGGCGATCGCCGCGGCACAGGCCGCGGTGATCGCCGATCTCGCGCCCGACCTCGCCGGCGCCAGGCAAATGATCGACAGCGGCGCCCTGAAGCTCGCGCCGGCGCAGGACCACGGCGTCGTCGTGCCGCTCGGCATGGTGCTTGCGCCGTCGATGTGGTGCTTCGAGGTCGGCGACGAGACAGGCTGCTTCTATTCGCCGGTGGGCGAAGGCCCGCCGCCGGCACTGCGCTTCGGCTCCGACGATCCGATCTGCATCGCACGCGCCCGCGACTGGTGCGCCGAGGCCGCCCATATCATCAATCCGAAGCTCGCCGATGTCGCGCCGGTCGAGACGCTGATGGCGGAGGCATTGACGAAGGGCGACGACTGCCACGCCGTCACCGCGGCCGGCAACGCGCTGCTGATCGCCCAGCTCGGCCCCCTGCCCGACCCGATGACGAGCGCGCTTCAGGGCAATGCCGGCTTCGTGCTCGGCGTCTGGATGGCGTGGGCGGCATGGAAGCTGCACGCCAGTGCCTCGCCGATCGCCGCGATCGGCGGCAACGGGCTTGAATTCGGCTGGCGTCCGCGCGGCGCCGATGCCTGGCGCACGATCGAGGCGACACCGCCGCGCGGCAAGTTCTTTCAACCCGGCCGCGCGGACCATGCGCTCGGCGCCATCGGCGACAGCGCCGTGGTCGACATCTGCGGCTTCGGCGGCCAGGCGCTGTCCGCGGCGCCCATGCTGCGCGAGGAATGGGCGGATGTGCTGCCGCCCGACCTTGCCGAACGGCGCGCGCGCATCGTCGCGGCCGCGACGGGAATCGTCGATCCCGCCCGCGTCGTCGCCACCGGCACAGGCCCGATCATCAACCTCGCCATCCTCGATCGCGACGGCGCCGGCGCGCCGATCGGCCGCGGCATCTTCCAGCCGCCGCCGGCCCTTTTCACAACAGGAGACTGAAGCATGGATCTCGCAGGCAGGGTGGCGATCGTCACCGGCGGCGCAATGGGCATCGGGTTCGCGATCGCGGAAGCCCTGGCCGCGCAGGGCGCCTCGGTCGTCATCGCCGACCTCAAGGACGGCGCCGCCGCGGCCGACAAGCTGCGCGCAAAGGGGCACAAGGCCGCGCATGTCGATGCCGACGTCTCCAGCGAGGACGACACCCGGCGGATGGCGCGGGTCGCGGCGGACACCTTCGGCCGCATCGACATCCTGGTCAACAACGCGGCGATCTATTCGACGCTGTCGCTGAAACCGTTCGAACAGCTCACCGTCGCCGACTGGCGCAAGATGCTCGACGTCAACGTGATCGGCCAGTTCCTGTGCTGCAAGGCGGTGCTGCCGGCCTTCAAGACGAACGGCGGCGGCCGCATCATCAACATATCCTCGGGCGTCGCCTTCAAGGGCAATCCCGGCATGCTGCACTACGTCGCCTCGAAGGGCGCGATCGTGTCGATGACGCGCACGCTGGCGACCGAACTCGGCGAGCACGGCGTGCTGGTGAACAGCGTCGCGCCCGGCTTCACCCTGAGCGACGGCGTCCACCGGAATCCGGGCCTGGCCGGCACGGTCGCCGCGTTCTCGGTGCGCAACCGCGCGCTGAAGCGCGACATGCTGCCCGCCGACGTGGTCGGCGCGGTGAGCTTCTTCGCAGGCCCCAGCGCGGCCTTCATCACCGGCCAGACCCTCGTCGTCGATGGCGGGGCCTATTACCACTGAAGGCGCCGCCCCGCTCGTTTCCAATCACACCTCGCGTCGTTACGGAGACCAACAATGAAATACGTCAAGGAAGCCTGGTATCCTGTCGTCTGGGCCGATCGCGTCGGCCGCGAACTGACGCGGCATGTCGTGCACGGGGAGCCGATCGTGATCTATCGGCTGGAGAACGGCACCATCGCGGCGCTGCAGGATGCCTGCCCGCATCGCCTTGCGCCGCTGTCGCTCGGCAAGCTGAAGGGCGACCACATCGAATGCGGCTATCACGGCATGACGTTCGACTGCTCGGGCAAGTGCGTGCTGATTCCGGGGCAGGACATCATCCCCGGCAGCGCGCTGGTGCGCGCCTATCCGTTGCAGGTGAAATACGGGCTGGTCTGGCTCTACATGGGCGATGCGAAGAACGCCGACCCGAAGAAAATCTTCGACCTGCCGCAATACGACCAGGAGGGATGGCACGCGGTGCAGGGCGACACCCTGCGCATCGAGTGCAACTATCTCAGCCTGTGCGACAACCTGCTCGATCCCGCGCACGTCACCTTCGTGCACACCACCACGCTCGGCACGCCGGCCGGCGCGACGGTGCCGGTCAACAACGAGTACCGCAACAACGAGATCACGGTGTGGCGCTGGATCCGCAACGGGCCGCCGATTCCGCTGTTCGCCAAGTTCGGCAAGATGTCCGGCATGGTCGATCGCTGGCACTACTACAACTATTCGACGCCGTGCTACTTCGCCATCGACATGGGCTCCTGCGTCACCGGCAGCATTCCCGACACGGAGCAGCGCCACGAAGGCGTTCAGATGTATGCCTGCCACGTCCTCACCCCGGTGGATGAGCGCACCGTGCTGCAGCACTGGTTCCACGTGCGCAACTTCCGCACCGACGAAAACGACATGGACGCGGAGCTGACCGCGAGCCTCGACATGGCCTTCAAGGAGGACAAGGTGATCCTGGAGCGCATCCAGCTCGAGGAAGAACGCGATCCGGATTTCAAGCGCATCATCCTCGGCATCGACGCCGCGCCGATGAAGATGCGCCGCATGGTCGACAAGCTGATCGAGCAGGAAACCGACGCGGCCCACGCCGCGCGGCGCTGAGAGCTTTCCGCTCCCGATCCGTCGGGAGCGGACAGGGCGTCACTGACGCTTCTCCTCCAACTGGTCCCCGAAGCCACGCTTCGGGGACTTTTTTAGTGTCACGCCATCGCGGCGCGCGCACGCGCGTAGTCGGCCGCGACATCGGCGACCAGATCGTCCACCGACTGCACCGCGCCAACGCCCGACACCGCGTGGCCGGCGCTCCACACATTGGTCCAGCGCCGCGGTCCATCGCCGCCGGGACCGAACATCTCCCTGGCCTGCTGCGGCGTCACGGCCTCGTCGAGACGGTCGGGGTCGAGCCCGGACGCGACGATCGACGGCCGCAGCATGTTGGTCTGCAAACCGGTGAAGGCTTTGGTCAGCAGCACGTCGTCCATCGAGGATGCCACCAGCATGTCCTTGTAGCCGTCGGCGGCGAGGCTCTCGCGGGTGGCGATGAAGCGCGTGCCCATATAGGCGAGGTCGCAGCCGAGCGCCTCGGCGGCCAGCAGCGCATGGCCGTCCGACACCCCGCCCGCCAGCACGATCGGCCCATCGAAGAAGCCGCGCACCGCGCGCACGAAGGCGAAGCCGTTCATCCAGCCGGTCTGCCCGCCCGCGCCCGCCGTCAGCAGCACGAGGCCGTCGGCGCCGGCCTGAACCGCCTTCTCGGCGTGCCTGAGGGTGGCGACATCCGCCAACACCAGCGCGCCGACATCGTGCAGCGGGCCGACCAC
>JAGRLZ010000190.1 GCA_020441545.1 Xanthobacteraceae bacterium
CAACAATCCGCACCGGCGCAGGCTGGTTTCGACGCGATCGTAGCCCCGATCGGTCAGGGTGACGTGCCGCTCCCGTTCGATCGTGGCGTCGTCCGCCGCCAGTGTCGCGACGATACGGTCCACGGCCCGGTAGAAGGTCGACTGGTCGCCGAGCGGGCCGAACAGCGACAGCGGCATTCCCGCTTCGTCGATCAGCACCGCATCGGCTTCGTCGATCAGCGCGAAGGCGTGGCCGCGCTGGACCGTGTCGGCCGCGGTAAATTTCATGTTGTCGCGCAGATGGTCGAAGGCCAGTTCGCTGGCGACCGCATAGGTGACATCGCAGCCATAGGCGCGTCGCCGCTCGTCATCGTCGAGTTGCTGCGTGACGATGCCGACGCTGAGGCCGAGCATCTCGTAGACCGGGCGCATCCAGTCCGCGTCCCGCGCGGCGAGGTAATCGTTGGGGGTGGCGACGTGAACGCCGCGTCCCGAAAGCGCATTCAGCGCGCAGGCCGTCGTGGCGGCCAGGGTCTTGCCTTCGCCGGTCTTCATGTCGGCGATGCAGCCGTCATGCAGCGCCAGGCCGCAGATCAGTTGCGCCGGCACGTGCGCCTCGCCGAGCGTCCGCCGTGCCGCCTCGCGGACCAGCGCGAACGTCTCGATCCGCAAGGCGTCGAGCGGCGTGCCGTCGCGCGCCCGTTGTTGCAGGTCGCAGCCGCGCCCGCGCAGTTCGGCATCCGAAAGCGCGGCATGGCCGGCCGCAAGATCGGTGACCTGTTCGGTAATGCGGGAATAGCGGGTCAGTGGACCGCCTGGCTGCCAGCCGAGCGCGCGCCTGGCAAAGCGCAGGATCATTTCAGTTCGAAGACGACGGGAACGGAGAAGGCGAATTGCGTGCCGGCCAGTTCGGCGGGCGGCCTGGGCATCGGCTGCGCGCGTCGCAGCAACGCCAACGCCTCGTGATCGAGCGCGGGATAACCGCTGCTCTTGACGATGGAGCTGGAGATGATGCGTCCCTCGCGGCTGATGACGAAATGCACCTTGGCGCTGCCTCGTTCGCGCTTGACCTGCGCCTCGCGCGGATAGCGCTTGTTGCGCTGCAGGTGACGGGCGAGCCGTCGCTTCCAGCTCACGACCCGTGCCGTTCGCGCCGCGGCCGAGGTCGGCGCCGTCGTGGTCGAGGCCGCGATCACCGGCGGCGCGGCGTTCGGGGTCTTTTCCTCCTTGTCCTTCTTCTCTTCCTTTTCGTCCTTCTTCTGTTCCGGTGGTGCTGCTGTATCGAGCGCGACATCCGGTTCGGCGACGGAGGGCAGCGGCGGCTGCGGGGTCGGCTCATCCGGCGTCGGCTGCGGATCCTTGACCGGCTCGGCCTTGACCTCCGTCTTCATCTCCGCCTTTTCCACCGGCGGCGGCGCGGCGTCGGTCTGCATCTGCTCTTCGCCCGGCGCGACGTCGCGATGTGGCGCGTCCTTGTAAGCCTGGGTCGAGAAATCGACCTCGATGGCGGTCACCTCGTCGTAGGTGTCGCCTTCGACCGGCTGCATCAGCATGTGGGCTGCGACCGCGCCGTGCAGGCTCAGGATGGCAACGAAGCACAGGCCCCAGCGCAGCAGGTCCTTCCGGGTCGCGCCGCGATAGGGAGCCGGTGCGCTCATTGCGACCCTCCGCCATCGAGGGCGACCAGCGCGATCTTGAGATAGCCGGCGTTGCGCAGGTCGTTCATCAGCGCCATCACGTCGCCGTAGGGGATGGTCTTGTCGGCGCGGACGAACAGGCGCCTGGAATGGTCGCCGGAGGTCACGGCGGCGAGCGAACTGGCGAGGCTGTCGCGCGGCAGCGGGGTTTCGCCGACGGCCAGCGAGCGGTCCGCCTTCATGGTGACGAAGATCGGCTTGTCGGGACGCGGCTGGCGCTTGGCCGTGGAGGCCGGAAGATCGACCGGGATGTCCACCGTCGCCAGTGGCGCGGCGATCATGAAGATAATCAGCAGGACGAGAATGACGTCGATGAACGGCGTGACGTTGATCTCGCTGACCTGCTGCATCTCGTCATCGGAGGACGACTGAAGTTGGAAAGCCACGGCGCCAACTCCGTTACTCGGCCGCGCGCCGATGCAGGAAGAAATCGGCGCGATCCAGGTCGCGGCTCACCATGCGCATCAGTTCGGCCGAGCCGTCGCCGAGCAGGCCGCGATAGCCGGTGATGGCGCGCGCGAACATGTTGAAGATCATGACCGCGGGAATCGCCGCCACCAGTCCCAGCGCGGTCGCCAGCAGCGCCTCGGCGATGCCGGGCGCAACGACCGCGAGGTTGGTGGTGTGGGCCTTGGAGATGCCGATGAAGGAATTCATGATGCCCCACACGGTGCCGAACAGGCCGACGAACGGGCCGGTCGAACCGATGGTCGCCAGGATGCCGGTGCCGCGCGTCATCCGGCGCGCCGCCGCCGCTTCGATGCGATTGAAGAGCGACGCGATGCGCTCCTTGACTCCCTCGTGATTCATCGCGTCGTGGGACCGCTTCAATTCGTCGGCCGCCGCGCGCGCGAGGATCGCGATGTCGCCGTTCGACTTCGGCAGCCTGGCGCAAGCCTCGCCCAGGGAGCCCGACTGCTCGACCTTGCGAAGATCGCGCAGCAGCTTGCGCCGCGCGCCCATCAATTCGATGACCTTGGCGAGCCAGACCGACCAGGTCACGACCGACGCGAAGGCGAGGCCGATCATCACCGCTTTGACGATGTAGTCGGCCGCCAGGAACATGCCGATCGGCGTCAGGTCGTGCGGCAGCATCGCATCCGGCATCGCCGCAAGCTCGGTGGCCGGCGGCGTGGGGACAGGTGCGGCGGAAGACTCGTTGGCGGAAGGCTCGTTGGCGGAAGACTGGTTGGCGGAAGGCGTGTTGGAGGTTGTCGCGCCGGCAGCCGCGGGGGATGGCGCTGTGGGGGATTGCGCTGGCTGCGTCGCCGCGGGTTGTGTGGTGGCCGGCGTAGCAGAGGTCGGCGGCGCGGCCTGGGACGGCGGCGCAGCGTCCGCCGCGGCAGGTGTCTTGATGCCGGCGTTCTGTGCGAGCGCCGCGATCGGAGTCGAAACCGGCAGCAGGGCCAGTGCGATCAGGGCAATTGCCGCTGGTTTTGACACCGCGCGCGACGCGCGAAGCGTCTTGGATCCGCCAGTACTCATCAATGTCATGCCGAAAGCTTTGTATGTGGCCCGGACGATCAACACAGGTCTGGTTGATGGGGACGAGCGGACCGCGGTTCAGGGATGGTCTAGCGGCTCGATGGTGCGAGTGAAAGCCGCAAGGACGGATCGAATTTAGAATCCCTTTAAGCTCCCGCATGCCGGTGCGTCGCGCCTGCCGGGATGTCGGGACGATCGCGTCCGCACGCCCGCACCAGACTAGAAAGCCTATAAATCGGCCCTTTTCAGCAGGTGGGCTGATTGCGGCCTGCCATTCACGAAGTTATGAACCCGAGGACTCGATGCGGGTGCCGAGACACGTCGCATGCAGAGATTTTGAGCTTGGGGAATTGGGGCACATGACTGTCATATCGTCACGAAGCTGGAACGATGCCGCGAAGGGCGGCATCTTCGCGGGCCGCGCATCGAGGATCGCGGCATCCGCGATCGATCCGTCGAAGATCACCTGGGGGACCGCCACGATGGGCGTGGCATCGGTGATGTTCCTTTGCGATTCAGCGGATGCGCAACCGGCATCGACCAGCGACGATCTTCCCCAGGTCCGCGTGACCGCGCCGAAGCGCACGGCGAAGCGCCGGTCCGCGCCGCGTCGCGTGCAGGCGGCCCCGGCGCCGGCGGTCGCGCCGCCGAGCAACGACGTGGCGGTCGCGCCGATCGTGGGCGACGGCCATGGCGTCACCGGCTACCAGGCGCCTTCGCAGGCCGGTATCTCGCGCTTGCCGGTGCCGCTGCGCGATACGCCGCAAACCGTCAATGTGGTCACCCAGCAGGTGATCCAGGAGCAGCGCCTGACCAGCATGGAAGATGCGCTCCGGACCGTTCCGGGGATCACCTTCAACGCCGGCGAGGGCGGACAGCAGGGCGACAGCCCCAACATTCGTGGCTTTGCGGCGCGGAGCGACATGTTCCGCGATGGCATTCGCGATCCGGGCTGGTACACCCGCGACCTGTTCAGCAGCGATCGCGTCGAGGTCTACAAGGGGCCGTCGGGCTTCGCCTTCGGGCGCGGCTCCACCGGCGGCGCGATCAACACCGTGTCGAAGCTGCCGCAGCCGCGCACCTTCATCGACGGCACCATCAGCGGCGTCACCCCGGGCGGCTATCGCGCCGAAATCGATGCCAACGGCAAGCAGGGCAATCTGTCGGGCCGCATCGCCGCGATGTATCAGGACATTCCGGTTGCGGCGCGCGACCACGTCTATGCCAAGCGCTGGGGCGTCGCGCCGTCGTTCCGGGCCGACTTCACGCCGGATACGCGCGCGATCTTCAGCTACATCTACCAGGGTGAGGAGAGCGTGCCGGACTACGGCCGTCGCTACCTGCCGGCGCCGAGCTACAGTTCCACCACCGGCGCGCTGGTCAATCCGGGCTATTTCAACAATGGCGCGGCGACGCCGCCGATGCCGGTGCCGCGCAGCAACTGGTACGGCGTGGCGAGCGGACCGCTCCGGGACCTGGTGCGCACCGACACACATATCGCGACCGCCAGGTTCGAGCACGATATCAATCCCAATCTGAAGATCAGCAACGCCACCCGCTACATCAGCGTGGACCGGATGGCGCGCCCGACGGCGCCGCGCGCCGAATTGCAGGCCGACAATGCCACGCCGATCACGCCCGGCTATCCGGTCGAACTGATGACGATCGGCCGCCAGCATTTCGAAACGGTGACCGACAACAGCCTGCTCGTCAACCAGACCGACCTGACCGGCAAGGTTCATATCGGCGGGCTTGAGCACACCTTCGCATTCGGCCTCGAGGCGGCGCGCGAAACCCGGGACCAGATGCGCGCCAACCTTTGCGCGCAGACGGATCTGGCTTGCCGGACCAGCGCCTACTATCCCGTGGATACCTCGTATGGCGGCGTGTTCACCGGATACGCCGCGCCGAACTTGACCGTTTCGACCAACTATGCGGTCTATGGTTTCGACCAGATCAAGTTCAATCGGTATTTCGAACTGCTCGGCTCGATCCGGTACGACAATTTCAACACGCGCTATACCTCGGGAGCGCCGGCAACCACGCTCGGCCGCACCGACAACCTGGTGAGCTGGCGCGTCGGCGGCGTCTTCCACCCGACGTCGAATTCGAGCGTCTACGCGGCCTATGGCGTGTCTCATAATCCGGCGGCGGAATTCCAGACGCTCAGCAGCGTCAACACCAGCACCGCGAATGTCTTCCTCGATCCCGAGCACAACACCACGCTCGAGGTTGGCGCCAAGGCTGATCTGCTCAAGGGGCGGCTGACCGTGAGCGGCGCGGTGTTCCGGATCGAAAAGACCAACCTGCGCATTCCGGTCGATCCGCTCACCAACACGGCGCTGGCGCTGGACGGCCTGGCCCGCGTGGACGGCGTCGAGCTGGGCGTGGCCGGCAAGCTGACCGATCGGTGGAGCCTGTTCGCAGGCTACAGCTATCTCAACTCGAAGATCGTCAGGACGACCGATCTGGCGCAGTTGGGGCGCGAACTGCCGAGCACGCCGCCGCACAATTTCACGCTCTGGAGCACCTATGACGTGACTCCGCAGTGGACGATCGGAGGCGGCGTGACTTACGCGGCCAGGGCTTACGTCAACACCCAGAACACCTCCTACGTGCCGGAATACTGGAAGCTCGACCTGATGACGAGCTACAAGGTCACCAAGGATTCCGTGCTGCAGCTCAATGTCTACAACGTCACCGACGAGCTGTATTACGCGCAATACTATCCCGGTCATGCGGTGCCCGCCGCGGGGCGCACCGCGATGCTGACCTATCGTGTCCGGTTCAATCCGCCACCGCCCGCCGCCGCCCTTCCGGTGAAGGCCGCGCGATACGCGGTCAAGTGACGTCCGGGCATTCGTGGCAAGCAACATGAACTTGGCCGGAGCCGGCGTCGCGTGATGCCGGCTCCAGAGCATGATCCCGAAAAGTGGAAGCCGGCTTTCGAAACAAAGCTCATGCTCGCAAGAACAAGCGGCGGGTCTGATTCAACGCCGTTGGATCCGACCCTGGCCGCGAGGAGAGACGAGTCGTGCTGGTTCATATTCCAGGGGTGCTGACGGCAGAGCAGGTCGGCCGCTGCCGCGAGGTCATGGCGCGCACCGACTGGGTCGACGGGCGGGTGACCGCCGGCCATCAGTCCGCGCAGGTGAAACGCAATCTGCAACTGCCTGAAGGCTCGCCGGACGCGCGCGAACTGGGCGACATGATCCTCGCCGCGCTCGGGCGTAATCCGCTGTTCATGTCGGCCGTCCTGCCGAAGCGAATCTTCCCGCCGCTGTTCAATCGCTACGACGCCGAGGGGGAGATGGGTTTCGGGTCGCATGTCGACAACGCGATCCGCACCATTCCCGGCACCGGCGAGCGGGTCCGCACCGACGTTTCATCGACCTTGTTCCTGTCGGCGCCCGACGAATATGACGGCGGCGAACTCGTGATCGAGGACACCTACGGCGCGCATTCGGTGAAACTGCCGGCCGGCGACATGATCGTCTATCCGGGAACGAGCCTGCATCACGTCACCAAGGTGACGCGGGGATCGCGGGTGGCGTCGTTCTTCTGGACCGAAAGCATGGTCGCGGACGTGACGCGGCGATCGATGATGTTCGATCTCGATATGTCGATCATCCGCCTGACCGCCGATCACCCGGAGCATCCGTCGGTGATGACGCTGACGTCGCTGTATCACAACCTGCTGCGCCAGTGGGTGATCTGAATCGCGGCTATTCGAGAAGCGCCTTCAGAGCGGGCGACAACCGTTCCCGGATCGGGCCGTCGGGCCGGGCCCGGAACAGCATCACGGCCGGCAGATTCCTCTCCGTTGCGAAAGCGAGGCCATCGTCAGGCCCCAGCACCATCAATGCGGTGGCATAGGCGTCCGCTTCCATGCAGGAGGCGTGCAGCACCGTCGCGGTGACCATGCCGTTGGCGATCGGCCATCCGGTTCGCGGATCGATGGTGTGGGAATAGCGTCGGCCGTCATGCGCGAAGCTGCGTTCGCAGCCCGACGTGGCGATCGCAAGGCCGTGCAGCGCGACCAGAAGCGGCGCGCCGACATCCGGCGCGATGTCGGATGCCGGCCGATCGATCGCGGTCCACCACGGCGAGCCGTCCGGCTTGACCCCGCAGCCCTTGAGTTCGCCGCCGATCTCCACCAGCGCATGATCGCAGCCGTGCCGCCGTACTGCGGCCATCGCGAGATCGACGGCAAACCCCTTGGCGATGCCGTTGACGTCGATCGATGCCGGCGTGGTGCGTTTCAGTTTCCGCGTGGTGCGGTCGAAGGCGAGATATTGCCGGCCGGATGTCGCGAGGATGCCGGCGACCCGATCGGGAGAAGGAAGCGCCGATGATTGTCGGGGTTCGGCGCCGAATCCCCACAGGTCGACCAGTTTCCCTATCGCCGGATCACAGGCCCCGCCACTTTCCTCGGCGATGCGCAAGCCCGCGTCGACGACGTGGCCGAATTCCACCGGCAGTGTCCGCCATTCGCCGCAAGGCGCGCGGTTGAAGCGGCTGAGGTCGGAGTGTGGCACCCAGGCGCTCATCTGCGCAACGACACGGTCCAGCGCGATCCTCACCGCGCGATAAATGGATTGCGCGGTAGCCTCGGAGCCGACCAACCTGACCGACCATGTGGTGCCCATGGTGAGGCCGCCGAGCGTTCTGATCGGCGCGGACAACGGCGCCGCGCCGCCGATCGCATGGGGCACGGCGACGCGGAAGGACTCGGCCATGGCCATGGCTGTCGCGCTGCGCGGCGAAGGACCCTACGGAGGCAGAACCTCGAGCGTCGCCGTGTAGCTGGCGCGCCGCCGGGCGTCCTTGATCCTGCTGTTGTCGTCGCGGACGGAGGCGCTCATCCAGTACATGCCGGGCCCCGGCCACGTATAGCTGAAGGTGCCCGACTCATCGGTGGTGACCCTGGTGTCGTTCAGCTTGTCGCGATAGCGGATGCCGCCGGGCACGATCTCGACCTTGAGGCCGGCGGCCGGCTGGCCGTCCAGCACCAGGCGGAAGGTGGCCTTCTCGCCGGCGACGAGATTGTTGGGATGGGTCACGGGCACCAGCTCCAGCCCGCGGCCGGTCGGCTTGAAGGTGTCGGTGGTGGGCTTGCCGGAGGTCACGAAGGTCTCGATGCGCCCCTGCAGCTCCGAAACCTCGACGTCGGTCGCGTTGGCCGGAATTTCGGATTTCATCTGCTCCGGCTTGCCGCGCCAGCGCTTGTTCTGTCCGTCCAGCTTGTAGCGCGCGAACACGCCCTGATTGAGCACCATGATCTTGTAGGTACCGGGCCCGCCGAGCTTGATGTCGAAGGTGCTGCGATAGCGTCCGGTGTTGACGTGCTCCGGCGTCAGTTTCGTTCCGTCGGGCGCCAGCACTTCGAGGCCGTCGAGGCGCAGCGGATGATGCTCGAAGTAGAACAGGTCGTTGGACACCGCGGCGTCGACCGTGACCCAGAGATCCTTGCCGGACAGCACGGTGGCCGACGGCAGCAGCCAGGTGCGGTGGGCCTGCGCGGTCGCCGAGAAGGTCGAGACGGCGAGGGCGAGCAGGGCGACTTTCAGGGGACGGTTCATGGCGTTGGTCCTTTCCGTATCGGGGCCGGTCTGGTCGCGAATGTCGGTTACGGCGTCAGCTTGAGCGCGATCGCACCGAGTTCGCTGTCGCCCTTGGCGTCGAGCGTGGCCGGTGCTTTCGGCGGCCATTGGAACGGAATGCGCAGCAGTTCGCGTCCGCCGACCTCGCGGGCGGCTTCGACCACGAGGTTGTAGTTGCCTGCGGGCAGCGCGGCGAGCGGCGCGGCGGCGCTCTTGAAGGTCAGTTCATGAGTGCCGGGCGGGCGCGTCGGGCTGCTCAAGCCGTCCGTCGGCATCGTCAGCTCGCGTCCGGTGCGGCGCCACCATGTGCGCATGTCCTTCAGCCACTTCGTGCCCTCGCCGTCCTTGTGCTTGACGTCGTACCACACCGCGAGATTGGTGATCTTGCCGCCGTCCTCGCTTTCCAGCCAGAAGGCGACATAGGGGCGATGATATTCGGCGACGTTCAGCCGCGGGATGTCGATGCTGATGCTGGCTTCGCCCGCAAGCGCGGAGCCGGCGGCGAGCGTGGACATGGCGGCGGTGAGGAGCAGACGCATTGCGGGCCTTCAGCGATGGATGAACAGGATGAGAAGCAGCAGCGGAACGACGAAGCCGAGGCCGACCACCGGCCAGGTCGCCGGCCGCCGCGGCGCGTGGAGTTGCAGCAGCAGCAGGCCGGTGAGGCAGAAGATCAGCGCCGCCACCGCGAAGATGTCGATGAACCAGCTCCACACCGCGCCGGTGTGCCGGCCCTTGTGCAGGTCGTTGAGATAGGCGATCCAGCCGCGATCGGTGACCTCGTAGGAAACGTCGCCGCCGGCGCGATCGATGCTCAGCCAGGCGTCGCCGCCGGGCCGCGGCAGCGCGACATAGACTTCCCGCGCCGACCATTCGGTCTCGCGTTCGGAAACATCGACGCCGAGTTTCTGCTTCAACCAGCCCGCGATCTCGCCGGGCACGGGAATCTTCGCAACGGCAGGCGCCTGCCTGATCTCGGCAAGCAGCGGCTGCGGCAACTGCGCTTCCCGCATCACCACTTTGGGCGTGGATTCGATCTTGCCGGCGTGGTTCAGGGTGATGCCGGTGAGAGCGAAGAGCGCCATTCCGATCAGGCTGACGCCGGAACTGATCCAGTGCCACTGATAGAGCTGCTTCAGGAAAATCGCGCGGCGCTTTCGGCGCTCCGCGCGCTGCCGTCCGTCGTTCATCACCCGGTCCGCGATATTCAACTCGCCGCCCGCTATTGTCATCATCGTCACATGGTGGAGAGAGCACACGGTGGAGGTCGCGGGCGATCGCCCGGCGGACCGTCGCGCTTCTTCTAACGAAACGGTTTCGGCATGGCTACCATGCCGATTTAGGTTCGTTCTAAAGAGAGTTCGCGCCGCCGGATGCAGGCGCAATCGCAACCACTGCCGCCATCCGCCGCTTCCGCGTCACTTTGGCGCATTCCTGTCGAAAGACCGGCCTTGTTGCACTGGCCTGCTAACCGCCCGTCCGGGGCGTTCGCGGCAACGGTGCAGCTCCGACGCCAGCTGCGCTGTCCTGACGCCGCTTCAAATACCAGGACTTGAATTCGAGGTTGTCATCGAGGAATCGGGGAACCTGGTGCGCGGGCATTTGCTCCGACAGGATCACGGATTCATATAGCGGGTAGTCCCGCTCATCGATTGACATGCGGCAGCCCTCTGCGCTGCCCGGCCTGGTGGCCGGGTGGTTCGTAATCAGCAGCAGAGGTGCTGACCCCCATTATTCACCACCACGCGCGGGAGCGACCCGGCGCTGCTTCCAGTGGTTTATTCGTAGGGCCACCCGGCCATAGCGGGAAACCTCTGCTGCCTTCGCGGCCCGGTTACGACGCCAGGTTCGCTGAGCCTGCCTATCACAGAATCGGAACTCCTTCCAATGCAATGGTTGTGCAACCTCGGGTCGCCTGAATTGGTGGCTACCCGAAACGCGCCTCCCGGCCGCTCGCCGCGCGCGTCCACCACAGGAACACGAGCGCGCCGGCGACGAGCTCAGTCGCCATGAACAGCAGGACGGCCGGCAGGCCGCCGAGTGCGGCGACCGGATCGGTTGCCGACTGCATTACCGCGGTGCCGAGAAACAGCGACAGGTTGACGGCGGCGAGCGCCTTGCCGGTGTTCGCGACAGCCACCGCCTGCCGCGCCATGGCGAAGATCAGCGGCTGCGCCGAAATCGTGAAGCCGAGCGCGATCATCAGACCGGCATCGTAGCTCGTCGGCATCTGCGCGACACCGAACAGCCGCGACAGCGCATGGCCCGGCGCGCCGAGCGCCATCGCCACGATCGCGGACGCAGACAGAAGATGCCCGCCGGCGACGAGCGCGCGGCGGTGGCCGAAGCGGCGGTCCAGCGCGCCATAGAGAAACGGACCCGCGATCAGCGCCAGCGTGACGACGAACAGCGTGTTGCCGGTCGCCACCCGCGACAGCCCCTTGACGTCCATCAGCCATGGCCCGGCCCACAGCCCGCGCAGCACAAAGACCACGGCGATCGAAACGAAGGCGATCACCACGATGCCGCGCAATGCCGGTGTGACGGCAAGCCGGATCACGTCGAGCATTTCCGGCAGCAGGGCGTGGGCCTTCCTCGCGTCGGGCCTGTCGGTCGGCACCCCGGCGATCACGGCGGCCGCGATCGCGAAGCTCAGCATCACCGCGACCCAGAAGCCCGCGCGCCAGCCGAATGCGTCCACGATCCAGGCCAGCGGGCTTGCCGACAGCAGCATCCCCATGTTGCCGAGCGAAATGGTGAGGCCGGACCAGAAGCCGAACCTGGCCGGCGACAGCCGGCGCGCGGCCAGCGTCATCGGACACATCAACATGCCCGAGGTCGCGACGCCGAGCAGCAGCTGCGCGACCAGGAAGCCGGGCGGGCCGCCGGCGAGGGCGGCGAAGGCTCCGCCCACGGCGGTGCCGGCCAGCAACGCCAGTGCCACGCTGCGCACCGCGAAGCGGTCGAGCGCGGCCCCCACCGGAAGCTGGCTCAGGGCGAAGGCGAAATGATAGGCCGCCGTCAGCGAGGCGATATCGTGCGGGTTCGAATGCAGGTCCGGCGCCATCACGTCGACCGCGATCGCCGGCAGCGTGCGGATCATGTTGGACAGCATGTGGCCGCAGGCGAGGATGACCAGCGGAACGACCAGCAGCCTCCCGGCGTCCGCCCCGTCGAGCCGTGGATCATGCACGTCGAAGTCTCGTTGTTGTTATCGTTGTCGTTCCCGAGGCGGTACGCCGAAACGGCGGCGACCGCAATACGCCGTAAGTTTCACGCTATAGCGACGATCTGATTGTCTGAGCCAGATTGCGACAGCGGCGGACTTGGCCAAGCCCATGAAGTTGGCGAGCCGCTTGCCGTATCGGATTGCGATGCCTGGTCTGCTTCAGGCTGTTGGTGAAGACGCGGTACGGTTGCGTTCCTTGTGAAGGTCGGCGTCCCAGGGACGTTGGATCCTGCGGTCTCGCTTGGGCGCGACGACGATCCCCGCACCAGCCGGCGCGATACTGTCGACGAGGCAGTCGGTTTCGCGGACGAGCATCGAATCCCGAACCTTATTTCATCATCGCAACCGCGCAAATCCGGCAGCTGGACGGTCTGCGGCTACCCGGCGAGGAGGCGTGCATGGTGCCAGACGCGCTCGATCACCCGCTCGGCATCCTCGCCTGCCCCGAAGTAGAGCGGCAGACGCAACAGACGGCTGCTGATGTCGTCCGTCACGGCAAGATCGCCGATGCTGCGGCCGACTTTCCTGCCGAATGGCGCGTCATGCAGGGGCACGTAGTGGAACGGTGTGTCGATGCCGTCCGCTTTCATGGCTGCGATCAGCCGATCGCGGAGAACGGCCGTCGGCGCGATCAGATAGAAGATATGGCCGTTATGGGTGCAATGGTCGGGGCAATGCGGCAGGCCGAAGCCGAGCGCCTCGAGGCCGCCGAGCGCCTCGGCGTAGCGGGTCCATGTCTGCATCCGGTCCTGCTGGATCGCGTCGAACTGCTCGAACTGACCGTAGAGGTAGGCGGCGACGAGTTCGCTCGGCAGATACGATGAGCCGATGTCGACCCATGTGTATTTGTCCACCGCTCCGCGCAGGAACTGCCGGCGATTGGTTCCCTTCTCGCGGACGATCTCGGCGCGGTCCACGAAGCGCGGGTCATTCACCACCAGCGCGCCGCCTTCGCCGGAGATCACGTTCTTGGTCTCGTGGAAGCTGAACGCGGCCATCGCGCCAAGGCTGCCGGCGGAGCGGCCGCGATAGGTCGCGCCGATCGCCTGCGCCGCGTCTTCCACCACGACCAGGCCGTGGCGGTCGGCGGCGGCGTTGAGCACGTCCATCTCGGCAGGGAGCCCGGCGTAATGGACGGCGACGATCGCGCGGGTCCGCGACGAGATGGCTTCTTCCACGGCGCGCTCATCGAGGTTCAGCGTGTCCGGCCGGATATCGATGAAGACGGGGGTGGCGCCGCGCAGCACCACGGCATTGGCCGTGGAGACGAAAGTGAAGGATGGCAGGATGACCTCGTCGCCGGGCACCAGATCGATCAGCAACATGGACATTTCCAGCGCCGCGGTGCAGGAGTGGGTCAGCAGGCAATTTCCTCCGCCGGCCAGCCGTGAGATCTCCGCCTGACAGGCGGCGGTGTAGCGACCATCGCCCGAGAGCTTTGCACGGTGGATGGCATCCCGGATATGCTCGATTTCGGCTCCGACGCGGGCGGGACGGTTGAAGGGAATTTTCATTGGGGGCCAAGGTTCATCGGGGACCAGTGATTGAGTAGTCGGATATACCAACAGGCGGTCGCCGTCAGCGATAGGCGGCTCCCGGACAATTGCCAAGCGTCGATATGGGGATGCGGGACTGGCTTCGGAGAGGCCGCCGCGTGCTTTCGGTATGGGAATTCCAGGCTGTGAAGGCGCTCGTGACAGGGGGGTGTGGGTTTATCGGCTCGGCGCTGGTGCGCCGGCTGGTCGTGGCCGGGCATTCGGTGCTGAATATCGACAAGCTGACCTATGCCGGCGACCTGCGGACCGTTGCAGCGGTCGCCGATCGGCCGAACTATCGTTTCCGGCAGTTGGATATTACCGACCAGGCGGCGATGGCCGAGGCGTTTTGTTCGTTCGCGCCCGACACCGTGTTTCACCTGGCGGCCGAGAGCCACGTCGATCGTTCGATCGATGCGCCGGGGGCGTTCGTCGGGACCAACCTGGTCGGCACCTACGTGATGCTGCACGCCGCGTTTGCGTTTTGGGATGCGCTTGATGCCGATGCGCGTGCGCGCTTCCGCTTCATCCATGTCTCGACCGATGAGGTGTTCGGGCATCTCGGGCCGGAAGGGACGTTCGACGAGGACTCGCCTTACAGGCCGAACTCGCCCTATGCGGCCAGCAAGGCCGGCGCCGACCATCTGGCACGGGCCTGGCATGTTACCTACGGCCTGCCGACCATCATCTCGAACTGCTCCAACAATTACGGTCCGTTCCAGAACCGGGAAAAACTGATCCCGACCGTGATCCGCAAGGCGTTGCTGGATCAGCCGATCCCGATTTATGGCAGGGGCGACAACGTTCGCGACTGGCTTTATGTCGACGATCATGTCGCGGCGCTGGAAGCGGTGGCCGCCCGCGGGACCGTGGGCGGTACTTATGCGATCGGCGGGCGGAGCGAGCGAAACAACCTCGATCTCGCGCGACAAATCTGCGGTCTGCTCGATCGCCAGCGTCCACGTTCGGACGGTCGCAGCTATGAGGCGCGGATCGATTTCGTCAAGGATCGCCCGGGTCACGACTTTCGCTACGCGATCGATCCGGCAAAGGCCGAGCGTGAACTCGGCTGGCATGCCGGCGAGACGCTCGCGTCAGGTCTTGCCAAGACCGTGGCCTGGTATCTCGCACGGCCGGACTGGACGCTTGGAACGGCCGAGGCCGAGGATCGGCTTGGGTTGAAGACCGCAACGAAGTTCGGATAGACCGACCGTCATGAAGACATGGAAAGGCATCATCCTCGCCGGCGGTAACGGAAGCCGGCTGTTTCCGCTGACGCATGTCGTCAACAAGCACCTGCTGCCGGTCTATGACAAGCCGATGATCTACTATCCGCTGACGACGCTGATGCTCGGCGGCGTCCGCGAATATGTCGTGATCTCGTCTCCGGCGGCGCTCGGCCAGATCGAGGCGCTGCTCGGCGACGGGCGGCAATGGGGAATCGAGATCGTCTATCGCGCGCAGGAGCGAGCTGGCGGCATCGCCGAATGCTTCCGCATCGCCGAGAAGGACATCGCGGGTTGCCATGTGGCGCTGGCGCTGGGTGACAACATCTTCCACGGCGCCGGGATGCCGCGCCTGCTGATGCAGGCCATGAGCCACGAGAGCGGGGCGACCATTTTCGGCTACGAGGTCTCCGATCCTTCCGCCTATGGCGTGGTCGTGCTCGATGAGCACAACCGGCCGATCGACCTCGAGGAAAAGCCGAAAGTGATCCGCTCGCGCCTGGCAGTCCCGGGCTTGTACTTTTACGACGAGCAGGCCGCGGGCTTTGCGCGGGAGCTTCAACCTTCCGCGCGCGGCGAGCTCGAGATCACCGACGTCAACCGCCGCTATCTCGTGGCCGGTTCCTTGCGGGTCACCCAGTTCGGCCGCGGCGTGGCGTGGCTCGACGGCGGAACGCATCAGGACCTTTACGAGGCGTCGCAGTTCATCAAGGTCATCGAGGAGCGGACAGGGCTGAAAGTCGCCTGCCCGGAGGAGGTGGCGTGGCGGATGGGATTCATCGATGACGCGGCATTTGAGCGCCTGATCGATCCCAATCCCGTCACCGACTATCAGCGCTATCTGCGCTCGATCAGCGAGACATCACGGCGTGCGCGATGATC
>JAGRLZ010000032.1 GCA_020441545.1 Xanthobacteraceae bacterium
CTGCAATCCGCCTTCGCCGGCATGCTCGACCATGCCGACCAACACCTCGCCCGGCTGATCGGCTTTCTCGACACCGCGGGGCTTCGCGACGACACCCTGATCCTGGTGCTGTCCGACAACGGCGCCAGCCAGGAAGGCGGGCCGCTCGGCATGGTCAATGCCATGGGGCCCTACAACTTCAAGCCCGAGCCGATCCCGGAAAAGCTGGCGCGGCTCGACGACATCGGCGGGCCCGATACGCATTCCAACTTCCCGCATGGCTGGGCCATGGCCTCGAACACGCCGCTGCGCCGCTACAAGCAGAACACCCATGGCGGCGGCATCCGCGATCCGTTCGTGATGGCCTGGCCGAACCGCATCGCCGCGCGCGGCGAGTTGCGACACCAGTTCGTCCATGCCTGCGACCTGACGCCGACGCTGCTGGAGCTGATCGGCGTCGCGCCGCCCGCGAACATCGGCGGCATCGCGCAGATGCCGCTGGAAGGCGAAAGCTTCGCCCGCAGCATCGATGACGCCGACGCGCCGTCGCGCGACAAACCGCAATATTTCGAGATGTTCGGCCATCGCGGGCTGTGGCACGACGGCTGGAAGGCGGTCGCCTATCATCCGCCCGGCACGCCGTTCGACAGCGACAGATGGGAGCTGTTTCATCTCGCCCGCGACTTCTCCGAAACCGACGACCTCGCCGACAGGGAGCCCGAGCGGCTGGCGCGAATGATCGAACTGTGGTGGCGCGAGGCGGAGGCCCACAACGTGCTGCCGCTCGACGACCGCTTCGGCCCGCGCTTCGCCGAGAACGCCGCGCGTTTCCACGGGCCGCGCAGGAATTTCGTATTTCATGCCGGCATGGGTCATGTGCCCACCGACGTGGCGCCAGACGTGCGCAGCCGCAGCTACACCATCGAGGCCCATGTCGAGATCGACGATGTAGATGCCTGCGGCGTGCTGATCTCGCATGGCGACGCCACCTCCGGCTACAGCCTTTACATCAAGGATCGCCGGCTGGTGCACGACCTCAATATCGGCGGGCTGCACAACATCGTCACCTCGGAGCGCGAGATCACCGCCGGCGCGCATCGCCTCGGCCTGCATGTCGCGCGGCTGCGCCGCACCGCGCCGCCGGCGCTGGGCGCGCGCACCGGCGTCAGCGCCTATCGCCTGCTGATCGACGGCGAGGCGGCCGGCAGCCTCGAGACCAGGCACGGCTTCCATAACCTGATCTCGTGGTCCGGCCTCGACATCGGCCGCGACCGCGGCAGCCCGGTGTCGCATTACGCGGCGCCGTTCGAATTCACCGGACGGCTGCTGTGCGTCGAGGTCACCATGCACGACGACCAGGCGCTCGATGGCGACGGCGTCGGCCAGGCGGAAATGGCGCGGCAATAGCCGGCGGGAGGCGGCCCTTCGCCACGAGTGCCTGACGCGCAAGGCGAAATTTTTCTCAAAGCCGATCCGACATACGCCCGGTTAACTATTTCGCCGGATGGTTGCGCGGGGAATGTCCCGATTGAACGGGACATGCTTTCCCGTGCAACGGAGTTCCCATGCGTCAGTTTCCGGTTCTCGTCGTCGCGGCGGCACTGGCCACCGTGACCACCGTCGGCGTCGCCACCATCGCGGCCCGGCACTATCTCGGCTCCACGGCTGCCACGACCACGGCAAGCGCCGCGCCCGAACTGACCACCGGCACGATCGAGCAGCGCTGGCCCAGGCCCGGTGTCGCGCGCAGGAGTGTCGCGGCGGCCGGCACCGAGACCGCATCCGCCGCGCCCCAGGCCGCCGCCACGCCCCAGGCCGCCGCCGAGCCGGCACCGCAGCTCGCCCCGCCGCAAACCGCGCCGCCCGCGCCGGAGCAGCGGCTCGCCTCCACCAAGATGCGCTGCGACAACCCGAACGCGCTCGGGGTTTCGCGCACCGTGCAGATCGACACCACCGGCGGCCCCGGCTTCGGCATGTCGCAGTATCGCGACTACGATTTCCTGCAGCCCGGCGAGGTGGTGCTGACCTTCGACGACGGCCCGTGGCCGGTGACGACGCCGATGGTGCTGGCGGCGCTGAAAGCGCAATGCGTGCATGCCACCTTCTTCGCGATCGGCAAGCACGCCACCTGGCACCCGGCCGTGCTGAAGCAGGTGATCGCGGCGGGCCACACCGTCGGCTCGCACACCTGGTCGCACCAGAACCTCGCCCACAAGACGCTACAGGAAGCGAAGGACGAGATCGAGAAGGGCATGAGCGCGGTGACGATGATGGCCGGAACGCCGATCGCGCCGTTCTTCCGCTATCCGCAACTGCGGCAGACCACCGACCTGAAGGCTTATCTCGCCGAGCGCAACGTCGCCGCGTTCTCGATCGATATCGATTCGGAAGACTTCCGCATCAAGAAGCCCGACGTGCTGGTTTCCTCGGTGATGGCCAAGCTGAAAAAGAAGGGCAAGGGCATCATCCTGATGCACGACCTGCACAAATGGTCGGCCGGGGCGGTGCCGGAACTGCTGACGCAGCTCAAGGCCGGCGGCTACAAGGTGGTGCATGTCCGCGCCAAGGACACCTTGAAGACGCTGCCCGAATACGACCAGATGGTCGCCGCCGCGACGCAGCCGGTGCGCGCCAGCAATGCCCGCGCGCTCTCGGCGGTGGTGCAGACGGTCGACTGAGCCCGACAAGGCCGCCAGGGATCGACGAGCCGCCGAGACCGGACTTCGCGGCGGCTTCGGCGGCCGAACGCCCGGTGCCCCTTGTCCGATGTCCCTGCCCAGTTTCGCTCCTGCCCAAAGCCACGGCCGGGCGTTGCCCACCCGGCGCCGATCGGCTAAACAACAACCCGATGCACCCGTAGCTCAGCTGGATAGAGCGTTGCCCTCCGAAGGC
>JAGRLZ010000191.1 GCA_020441545.1 Xanthobacteraceae bacterium
CAGCAAGTGGCAAGCCGCGATTTGCAATGCCTGTGCTGCCGGTCCCGATATCAACGAATATTGGCGAGCCGCATGTCGAGATAGCCGGTGATGGACTCCATCAGCGGTTCGAGCTTGCCGTCGAAGAAGTGGTTGGCGCCGGGAATGACCTGCTGGTCGATCACGATGCCCTTCTGGGTCTTCAGCTTCTCCACCAGCGTGTTGACGTCCTTCGGCGGCACCACCGCATCCCGCTCGCCATGCACGATCAGGCCCGACGACGGGCAGGGCGCGAGAAACGAGAAGTCATAGAGGTTCGCCGGCGGCGCGATCGAGATGAAGCCTTCCACCTCGGGGCGGCGCATCAGGAGCTGCATGCCGATCCAGGCGCCGAACGAAAAGCCCGCCACCCAGCAGGCGCGCGCTTCCGGATTGATGCTCTGCGCCCAGTCCAGCGCGGAAGCCGCGTCCGACAGTTCGCCGGTGCCATGATCGAACGAGCCCTGGCTGCGGCCGACGCCGCGGAAGTTGAAGCGCAGCACCGAAAAGCCGCGATGCACGAAGGCATAGTAGCACTGGTAGACGATCTGATGGTTCATGGTGCCGTGGAATTGCGGATGCGGGTGCAGCACCATCGCGATCGGCGCGTTCTTCTGCTTCGCCGGATGATAGCGGCCCTCGAGGCGGCCTGCGGGGCCGGTGAAAATAACTTCGGGCATCCTTATTCCTCAGGATCGTCGGCCGGCACTTTTGTGAGGTCGCAAGGCGCATCGCGCGGCGGACCTGCTGTCGAAAGGTGCGGCGTGGGTGTCGTCGGACAAGGCGCGAACGACATCCGGTGAATGGAAGGCCCGGGTTCTACCATGAGCGCGGGGGCAAAAAGCAAGCATATTGCGACGCCACGAAAGGCCCGGCGGCATCCCGCCACAGTTCCGCGCCGATCACCCGTCGCCATCGTGGCAAGCGGGCCGGCCATGGCCATATGGCGGGATGGGGCGTAGACAGGGGCCGATCAAAAGCCGCGATTGAGATGATGGAACGGGTCTACCTGGACTGGAATGCGACGGCGCCGCTTCGGCCTGAGGCGCGCGAGGCCATGCTGCGCGCGCTCGATCAGGTCGGCAACCCGTCGTCGGTCCACGCCGAGGGTCGTGCGGCGCGGGCGATGGTGGAACAGGCCCGCCGCATCATCGCCGACGCCCTCGGCGCCGGCCGCGAGCAGGTGCTTTTCACCTCCGGCGGATCGGAAGCCAATGCGCTCGCGTTGCAACCCGGTCTGCATGTCGGGAACCAGCCGCCGCTGACCCGGCTGCTGGTGTCCGCGATCGAGCACCCGTCGGTGCTGGCGGGGGGACGGTTCACGGACGACCGGGTCGCTCGCGTCCGGGTTACGCCGGACGGCGTCGTCGACATCGACCACCTCCGGATGCTGCTGGCGGAGGGGCCGGCCCTGGTGTCGGTGATGCTTGCCAACAACGAGACCGGCGCGATCCAGCCGGTGCGCGAGGTGGCCGAAGCCGTTCACGGAGCCGGCGGGCTGCTGCATGTCGACGCGGTTCAGGCGTTCGGCAAGATCGATTGCGATTTCAAGCTTCTGGAAGCCGACCTTCTCACCATTTCTGCGCACAAGATCGGCGGCCCGAAGGGCGTCGGCGCGCTGGTCGTGGCGGACCGGGTCGCCGGTCTTGCGGCGATCATCCGCGGTGGCGGGCAGGAGAAGGGCCGGCGCGCGGGAACCGAGAACGTCGCGGGAATCGCGGGCTTCGGCGCGGCGGTCGCGGCCACGATGGCGACACAAGGCGCCGATTGCGCCCGAATGGAAACGCTGCGCACGCGAATCGAGGCCGGCATCGGTGCAATGCCGAACGCCACGATCTTCTGCGCCAACGCGCCGCGGCTGCCGAACACGACGCTGTTCACGCTGTCCGGCATGCAGGCGGAGACCGCCGTGATCGGATTCGATCTTGAGGGGATCGCGCTGTCGTCCGGCCCGGCCTGCTCGTCCGGCAAGGTCCAGCCGTCCCATGTCCTTGAGGCCATGGGCGTTTCGGCGGCCGCGGCGCGGGGCGGCCTGCGCCTCAGCCTCGGCTTCTCGACCACCGCCGGGGACGTCGACCGCTTTCTTCGGGCTTGGCGAAAGCTCGCCGACACACTACTTAAGAAGGACGACGAAACAGTGCTTGAACGGTTCTAAAGCACGTGATTTCCTCAGGGAAACAGCGTAAAAGGCTCAAATGAGTTGGTCCACCGCGGTCCTTGAAACCGCGAGCGGAGGTTGGAATGCCGGCTGAACTGGAGACCGTCGAGCGGGTCCGCCGCATCGACGTCGATCAATATCGCTATGGGTTCGAGACGATCATCGAATCCGAGAAGGCGCCGAAGGGCCTTTCGGAAGATATCGTCCGCTTCATTTCCGAAAAGAAGGACGAACCGGCCTGGATGCTGGAATGGCGGCTGGAAGCCTTCCGTCGCTGGAAGACGATGGAGGAGCCGACCTGGGCCCGCGTCGACTATCCGAAGATCGACTATCAGGAACTGTATTACTACGCGGCGCCGAAGAAGAAGCCGGAACTGGCTTCGCTCGATGAAGTCGATCCCGAGATACTGAAGACCTACGAGAAGCTCGGCATCCCGCTGCGCGAGCAGGAGATGCTGGCCGGCGTGGTGCGCCCGGAGGGCGAGCGCCGCGTCGCGGTGGATGCGGTGTTCGACTCGGTGTCGGTCGCCACCACCTTCCAGAAGGAACTGAAGCAGGCCGGCGTGATCTTCATGCCGATCTCGCAGGCGATCCGCGAGCACCCCGAACTCGTGAAGAAATATCTCGGCACGGTGGTGCCGACCTCGGACAACTTCTTCGCCACGCTGAATTCGGCGGTGTTCTCGGACGGCTCGTTCGTCTACCTGCCGCCGGGCGTGCGCTGCCCGATGGAGCTGTCGACCTATTTCCGCATCAACGAGCGCAACACCGGCCAGTTCGAACGTACGCTGATTATCGCCGACAAGGGTTCTTACGTCAGCTATCTCGAGGGCTGCACCGCGCCGCAGCGCGACGAGAACCAGCTGCATGCGGCCGTGGTCGAGCTCGTCGCGCTGGACGATGCCGAGATCAAGTATTCGACCGTGCAGAACTGGTATCCGGGCAATTCGGAAGGCCAGGGCGGCGTCTACAACTTCGTCACCAAGCGCGGCGATTGCCGCGGGGTGAATTCGAAGATTTCGTGGACCCAGGTCGAGACCGGCTCGGCGATCACCTGGAAATATCCGAGCTGCATCCTGCGCGGCGACAACTCGCGCGGCGAGTTCTACTCGATCGCGATCTCGAACGGCTATCAGCAGGTCGACTCCGGCACCAAGATGATCCATCTCGGCAAGAACACGACCAGCCGGATCATCTCCAAGGGCATCGCCGCGGGCAAGTCGCAGAACACCTATCGCGGCCTGGTCAGCGCCCATCGCAAGGCCAGCGGCGCCCGCAACTTCACCGCCTGCGACTCGCTGCTGATCGGCGACAAGTGCGGCGCCCATACCGTGCCTTACGTCGAGGCCAAGAATTCCTCGGCGCTGTTCGAGCACGAGGCGACCACCTCGAAGATTTCCGAGGACGTGCTGTTCTATTGCGTCCAGCGCGGCCTGTCGCAGGAAGAGGCGGTCGGCCTGGTGGTGAACGGATTCGTCAGGGACGTGCTCCAGCAACTGCCGATGGAATTCGCGGTCGAGGCGCAGAAGCTGATCTCGATTTCGCTGGAAGGCTCCGTCGGATAACACCGCGCCCGCCTTTGGCCGCGTGTCGGCCGGCAGGCAAGTATCAAAACGTCCCTGATGGTGCGCCGTGCGGCGCCCGGCGGGACGATGCTCGAAATGGAAAACGGAAATGGCATTGCTCGAAATCCGGAACTTGCATGTGCGTGTCGAGGAGCGTGAAATCCTCCACGGTCTCGATCTCATCGTGAACAAGGGCGAGGTTCACGCCATCATGGGGCCGAACGGCTCCGGCAAATCCACGCTGAGCCACGTCATCGCCGGCAAGCCCGGCTACGAGGTCACCGAAGGCCAGATCCTGTTCAAGGGCGAGGATCTCCTGGAGATGTCGCCGGACGAGCGCGCCGCCAACGGCGTGTTCCTCGCATTCCAGTATCCGGTCGAAATTCCCGGCGTCGCCACCATGACGTTCCTGCGCACCGCGCTGAACGCCCAGCGCAAGGCGCGCGGCGAGAGCGAGTATTCGACGCCGGACTTCCTGCGCAAGGTGCGCGAGGTCGCCAAGTCGCTGA
>JAGRLZ010000192.1 GCA_020441545.1 Xanthobacteraceae bacterium
AGATCTTCTGGCCCTTGTCGTCGAGGAACAGTTCGTAGTTGAAGCCTTCCGGCGGCGTGCCGCCGAGCGCGCGGCAGATCTTGCCCGACAGCTTCACCGAGTCGATCAGGTCCTTGCCCGCCATTTCATAGTCGACGCCGAGCGCGGTCCAGCGCATCGCCCAGTCCGGCTTCCATTGCAGCTTGCAGTGACCGCCGGTGACCGGCACCGTGACGCGCGCCGTGGTCTCGGGATCGTCGTAGGAGACGGTGCCGGCCTTCGCGTCGTGGGCGACGATCGGCACCTGCAGCACGACGCCGGTGCGCGGGCAGATCGGCAGGAACGGCGAGTAGCTCGCCGCGCGCTCCTCGCGCAAGCTCGGCAGCATGATCGCCATCACCTTGTCGATGTTTTGCAGCACCTTGAGCAAGGTCGCGTCGAAGCGCCCCGAGGTGTAGTATTCGGTCGAGGACGCGAATTCATAGTCGAAGCCGAACGTATCGAGGAAGGCGCGCAGCCGCGCATTGTTGTGCGCGCCGAAGCTGTCATGGGTGCCGAACGGATCACGCACCCTGGTCAGCGGCTTGCCGAGGTCCTGCGCCAGAATCTCCTTGTTGGGCACGTTGTCCGGCACCTTGCGCAAGCCGTCCATGTCGTCGGAGAACGCCAGCAGCCGCGTCCTGATCCTGTCCTCGGTCAGCACGCGGAAGGCATGACGCACCATGGTGGTGCGCGCCACCTCGCCGAAGGTGCCGATATGCGGCAGGCCGGACGGGCCGTAGCCGGTCTCGAACAGCACCTCGTCCTTCGGCTGCTTCTTCAGCCGCGCGACGATGGCGCGCGCCTGCTCGAACGGCCAGGCGTTGGATTGTTCGGCAAGCGCCTTCAGGTCGGCCGCGGTCGGTTCATTCGACATTCATTCACTCCACGCGAGACGCCGCGGCGCCTCTCGCGCCGCGGGTCGCGGTCTCCACTCAAATCAGAACGGGTTTACCGGGAAATAGCGCAGCCACAAGTCGGCGTAGCGGCCTTTTTCCCAGATCCGGAACATCGCCCAGTTCAGCGCCCGCCGCAGCACGTCGTTGCCCTTCTTCACCGCGATGCCGACGCCCTCGCCGAAGTAGCGACTCTCGATGAAGGGGCCGCCGCTGAAGGCGCAGCAATTGGCCGAATCCGTGCCGTTGATCCAGAACGCGAACGAGATGGCGTCGCCGAAGGCGAAATCGATCTCGCTGTTCTGCAACGCCCGGCGCAGCGCATCCCCGGTCGGATAGGGATGCAGCTCGGCATCGGTGAACATCGCCTTGAGATAGGCTTCGTGCGCGGAGCCCGCGACCACGCCGACCTTCCTGCCCTCGAGCCGCTCGGGGCGCATGTCGGCGATGACGTCGTCGCGGCGGGCGACGAAGCGCGCCGGCGTCCGGTAATACGGATCGGTGAAGTCGAGCTGCTGGCGCAAGCTCGGCGTCATGGCCATCGAGGCGACAACGGCGTCGCCGCGATTGGTGGCGATGGCGTCGAGCAGCGTATCGAAGCGGCGCATCTGGACCGTGCAGGCGACCTTGATCTCGTCGCAGATCAGCCGCGCCAGATCGACGTTGAAGCCCGCCGGATTGCCGTCGGGGCCGGTAAAGTTGAACGGCGGATAGTCGGTTTCCGTCATGAAGCGGATCAGCGTCAGGCGGGTCAGGTCGGGGCGCTCGGGCCGCCGCCGCGGATCCCAGAAGCCCGGCACCACATGGCCCGGCACCGCGGCCGGAGCCTTGTCCGACAACGGCACCTGCGCCGCGGCCGCCGCGAGGGTCGCGATCGTGAAGCCGGCCGCGAGCAGCAGGCCGCAGGCGGCGGCGCGGCGCGCCCCGCACCGGGATGGATTGAAGAAACTGACAATCTGTGGTTGCATCATGAGGATTTTTCCGCGTGGGCGGTCTTATAGACCATCCCCCACGGGAGGCGAGTGCCGATTGCGTGCAGTGGGGTGAGGCGTGTCCCGAACGGACCCGGGTATGGATGCGGCCAGAAGGCCGCCGCCGAGGCCAGGCGGAACCGGGCACGGCCCGGGCCCGCTGCCGCGCTTCCTGACCGAAATGTACGGCCTCGCCCCCGTCAACGACAACAACGTCAACGACAGTTGCGAGCCGGGCAGCCCGCCGCCGCGGACCCGCCAGCGCGCCTCGGAGCGGGCCCTGGAACTGGACTGCCTGCGGGGCGTGCTTGCGCCGGCGCTGCTGGCCGCGGCGGAACGCCGGAGCCGGCAGGCCGGGATCGGCGCCGACCAGGTGCTGATCCGCTGGGGGATGATCGACGAGGCGGCCTATCTGGCGCGGCTGTCGTCCCACCTCGGCATTCCCTATGCGCCGCACCTGGCGATCGCCCGCGACGACAGCCCGCTCTCCGACAGCCAGTTGCCCTACGCCGCGCAGCACGGCCTGATCCATTTCCGCAGCAACGGCCGGTTGCTGCTGGCGGTCGCGCCGCGCGGCTTCGCGGCGCGGCGGCTCTGCGCGCACATCACAGCCGGCAGCGCCTTCGCCACGCAGCTCCGCCTGGTCCCGAACGCCCGGTTCGACGACCTGCTGATCGCGGCGGCCTATCGGCCATTGGCCGAGCAGGCGGCCGATGGACTGGGACGCCGGACCCCGGAAATGTCGGCCGGCCCGTTCGCGACGCCACGGCCGCCGTGGCGGCACCGCCTGTCGCAGGCGCGGCGCGCCGGGATGCTGGCCGCGGCACTGTGCCTGCTGCCGGATTTCGCCGGCGACATCTGGGCGGTCCTGCTGGCGCTCTGGTTCCTCGGCTTCGCGGCGCTCCGCCTCGGCGGCACGGCGATGCCGGCGCCGCCCGTCCCCCGTCCGCCCCGGACCAGCGACCGCGACCTGCCGGTCTACACCGTGGTCGCCGCGCTCTACCGCGAGGCGGCCTCGGTCGGCTCCCTGCTGGCGGCCATCGACGCGCTCGATTATCCCCGCGAGAAGCTGCAGGTGATCCTCGCCGTCGAGCCCGACGACCTCGAAACCCGCGCCGCCATCGCCCGGCTCGGCGCGCCACATGTCCGGATGCCGCATGTCGAGGTGCTGGTGTCGCCGCCGGTCGGGCCGCAGACCAAGCCGAAGGCGCTGAACTGGGCGCTGCCGTTCGTCCGCGGCCGTTTCATGGCCGTATACGACGCCGAGGATCGGCCTGATCCCGCGCAACTGCGCGACGCGCTGGCCGCGTTCCGCCACTTCGGTGCGTCCACGGCCTGCGTGCAGGCCAGCCTGGCCATCGACAACGCCTCCGACAGCTGGCTGTCATGCATGTTCGGCGCCGAATATGCCGGCCAGTTCGACGCCTTCCTGCCGGGCCTCGCCCGGCTCGGCATGCCATTGCCGCTCGGCGGATCGTCCAACCATTTCCGCACCGGCATTTTGCGCGAGATCGGCGGCTGGGATGCCTACAACGTGACCGAGGACGCCGACCTCGGCTTCCGCCTGGCGCGTTTCGGCTACCGCACCGTGACGATCGCCTCCCACACCGGCGAGGAAGCCCCGGTACGGTTCGGCGCCTGGCTGCGCCAGCGCTCGCGCTGGATGAAGGGCTGGATGCAGACCTGGAGCGTGCATATGCGCTCGCCGCGGCGGCTGTGGCGCGAGAGCGGCCTGCGCGGCGTGCTGTCGCTGAACCTGCTGGTCGGCGGCAACGTGCTGACGGCGCTGGCCTGTCCGTTCCTGTTCGTGCAGTTCGCCGCCTATCTCGCATCCAGCATGTTCGCCGAGGCGCCGGTCGGCTTCCTCGCCGGCCCGCTGGCGCCGCTGCATGTCGTCGCCATCGCATCGGGCTATGTCTCGACCGCGGTGGTCGGCGTGATCGGCCTCAGGCGGCAGGGCCGGCTGCGCCAGGGCTGGATCCTGCTGCTGACGCCATTGTACTGGCTCTGCCTGTCGCTCGCGGCCTGGCGCGCGCTGATCCAGCTGTTCCGCGAGCCCTATCGCTGGGAGAAGACCGAGCACGGCATCGGCACCCGCGCAACGCCGGACGCGGATCGCGCCGGCACGCGGACGCCGGCGCAGCAGGCCGCTCAGAGATAGCGCCTGAGATCGGCCGCCGCGGCCGCCGGCGTCTGCTTGAGATTGAACGGCGCGACGAAATGGCCGTTCTTGTCCATCAGGTAGATCAGCGCGGTATGGTCCATGGTGTAGTCGCCGTCCTTCAGCGGGGTCTTCTTGGCATAGACCCGGTATTCGGACAGCACCCTGGCGATGTCGTCGGGCTTGCCGGTGAGACCGCGCAAGTGAGGATCGAAGCTCGACAAATAATCCTTCATCACCGCCTGGGTGTCGCGCCCGGGATCGACCGAGACGAAGAAGGCATTGACCTTGTCGGCGTCCTTGCCCATCGCCCGCAGCAGTTCGGACATCTCGAACAGCGAGGTCGGGCAGACATCCGGACAATGGGTGTAGCCGAAGAAGATCAGCGTCGGCTTGCCCTGCAGCGCCTTCTCGGTCACCACCTGCCCGCTCTGGTCGGTGAGGCGGAACGGGCCGCCGATCGCCGCCGGCGCGGTAACCGAGCGGAAGCCGCCGAGCAGCCACATCACCACCAGAAGGCTGACGGCGAGGCTGGCGGCGAACGCCGAGAACACCACCAGCGGCTTGGTTGGACGAGCGGCCATTTGTCTTCCTCGCTTGCTTCGAACGGGCGGGCGGCGGCGAGGGGGCCCGCGATCGAGGCGAAACGGGGAACTCCGGCCTGCCGGCACGCCCGTGATAGTCGGCACGACCATGGGGGGCAAGCCGCGACAGCCGTTGCCGTCTTCACGTCATGCTGAACGCCCCGCGCCGCCGGGCGGCGACAGCGAGCGGCAACAGGGGCGGCGGCAGCGGACTCAGCGGTAGCTCGCCTGCGCGTTGGCGTTGAGGTAGCAGGGCCGGTACATGCTGGCGAGCTGCTGCCCGCCCAGGAAGATCATATGGCGGGTCAGTCCGCCGCGCCGCGCGATCCAGCGCCGCACCGGCGCGGGATACATCGAATACAGCATGCGGGTCGCCTCGCGATTGGTGACGGCACGGCCATCGGGGCCCATGTCCCAGGCGGCGTGGAAACCGAGGCGCGCGCGCGAGGTGACGCAGATGCGGTCATGCGGCACCGCACCAAGAATGATGGTGCAGGCCGAGGCGCACAACCCGTCGATCACCACCTGCTCGCCCGAGCTGCGCAGGCTCTGGTATTTGTCGACATAGGTGCCGATGCGCCCGCCGCGATCCTCGGCGATCCGGACCGTGGCGTGGCTCGCCGCGATTCCCGCAAGCAGGACAACGGCTGCGAACAATCCCGTTGCGAACAGTCCTGTTGCGTACAGTCCTGTTGCGTACAGTCCCGTGGCGATCTTCATGTCCCCGCCCCCCGCCGTCACATCCGTCGCGCGGCCCCGCGCGATCGTCTGATGATGCGAGTCGCGGCGCACATCGAAGCGTGTTGCGTGGCGACGATTTTGTCCAGCCGAAGATCGCTTGCGCATAGCACATTGGCCGTCACTGTTGCCCACAGGATGCACCCGGCCAATGACGCTCGGCCAATGAACGGTACGGCCGCTTGCGGTGTCATGCGATGTTGACCGCGCTCTGCGCGGCGCGCTTCAATCGCGCCGACAGGCAAAAGCGGGACGCGCCATGGCGGAACAGGCGGACGTGATCGTGGTCGGCGCGGGGCTCGCCGGGCTGGTTGCGGCGACGGAACTCACCGACGCCGGCAAGCGCGTCATCGTGGTCGAGCAGGAAGGCGGGCAGAGCCTCGGCGGCCAGGCGTTCTGGTCGTTCGGCGGGTTGTTCCTGGTCGATTCGCCGGAGCAGCGCCGCCTCGGCATCCGGGACAGCCACGACCTCGCCTGGCAGGACTGGTGCGGCACCGCCGGATTCGACCGTGCCGAGGATTACTGGCCGCAACGCTGGGCGCAAGCCTATGTCGCCTTCGCGGGCGGCGAGAAGCGCGACTGGCTGCGCGCGATGGGCCACCGCATCTTCCCGATCGTCGGCTGGGCCGAGCGCGGCGGCTACGACGCCATGGGCCACGGCAATTCGGTGCCGCGCTTTCATGTGACATGGGGCACCGGCCCCGGCATCGTCGAGCCGTTCGCGCGGCGGGCGCGCGAGGCGCAGGCGCGCGGGCGGCTGGCGTTTCGTTTCCGCCATCGCGTCGACGCGCTGACCACGACCGATGGCGCGACCGACGGCGTGCGCGGCGCGATCCTCGAACCGACCGAGGTCGCGCGGGGAATGAGCAGCTCGCGCGCCGTCGCCGGCGAATTCGAGCTGCGCGCGCAGGCGGTGATCGTCGCCTCCGGCGGCATCGGCGGCAATCACGCGCTGGTACGCAAGAACTGGCCGGCGCGGCTCGGCACGCCGCCGCGCCGGATGATCTCCGGCGTGCCGGACCATGTCGACGGCCGCATGATCGAGATCCTCGAGGCCGCCGGCGCCCGGCTCATCAACCGCGACCGCATGTGGCACTATGTCGAGGGCATCGAGAACTTCGCCCCGATCTGGCCGCGCCACGGCATCCGCATCCTCCCCGGTCCGTCGTCGATGTGGTTCGACGCCACCGGCCGCCGCCTGCCGCCGCCGCTGTTTCCCGGCTCCGATACCCTCGGCCAGCTCGAATACATCATGTCCACCGGCCACGACTATTCGTGGTTCATCCTGACCCAGAGCATCATCAAGAAGGAATTCGCGCTGTCCGGCTCCGAGCAGAACCCGGACCTCACGGGAAAAAGCTGGCTGATGACGCTCAGGCGCGCCACCAACAAGGGCGCGCCTGAGCCGGTGGAAGCCTTCAAGCGGCATGGCGCCGATTTTATCGTGCGCGACAACCTCGACGACCTTGTCGCGGCGATGAACGCCCTGAGCGGCGACGACCTGCTGCGCACAGACGATATCCGCGCACAGGTCGCGGCGCGCGACCGCGAGATCGCCAACCCCTTCGCCAAGGACACCCAGGTCATCAACCTGCACAACGCCCGCCGCTATATCGGCGACCGGCTGATCCGCACCGCCAAGCCGCACCGCATTCTCGATCCCGCCCACGGTCCCCTGATCGCGGTGCGGCTCAACATCCTGACCCGCAAGACCCTCGGCGGCTTCGAGACCGATCTCGACGCCCGCGTGTTCGGCAATAACGGCGCGATCATGCCGGGCCTGTACGCGGCCGGCGAAGCCGCGGGCTTCGGCGGCGGCGGCATGCACGGCTATCGCGCGCTGGAAGGCACCTTCCTCGGCGGCTGCCTGTTCTCGGGCCGCGTGGCGGGCCGCGCCGCGGCGAAGGCGGCGGGATAGGCATCCCAATCGCCGTCCCATGACCCGCGAGGTCATCGATTCAAATCCCGCCTGCTCCGATACTGGCGTCATTGCAGAGGCCAATAACAGGAGCTGTCCCATGACCGACGTCACCATGATCGCGACCCGCTACATCGAGCTGTGGAACGAGCGCGATCCGCAGCGCCGCCGCGACCTGCTCGCTGCCAACTGGACCCGCGACGCCCGCTATGTCGATCCGCTGATGGCCGGCACCGGCCATGACGGCATCGACGCGCTGATCGCCGGCGTGCAGCAGCGTTTTCCGGAGTTCCGCTTTCGCCTGATCGGCGAGCCGAACGGCTACGGCGACCACGTCCGCTTCTCGTGGGGGCTCGGCCCCGACGGCGCCGACAGCCCGATCAAGGGCACCGACTTCGCGGTGATCGACGACGGCCGCATCGCGCGCATCGCCGGCTTCCTCGATCAGGTGCCGGCGGGGGCGTGAGGGTATCGCGCTCGAATCTGCCGCCTATCCCGGACGCGATGCAGCGCGTCAGCGGTGCATCGCCGATCCGGGATCTTCCCAAAGCAAGGCTGTCATCGGAACGATCCCGGCTCTGCGGCGCACCGTTTCACGATGCGCTGCGTCCGGGGCAAGCCGCCCTCATCCCCTTCTGAACGGCAAAGCCGGACCGTCCAGCCGGCGCAGGCCCGGCTCGCGCCGTTCCAGCCACCAGCCATATTGCCTGGGCCAGGCGCCGAACGCCTCGCCGCCATCCTCAGCGAGGGCGAGCCGCGCGTGCAGCGGCCAGTTCGGATCGAACAGCGCCTCGCGCCCGATGCCGACCAGATCGGCATGGCCCTGCGCCACCACGTCCTCGGCCTGCTGCGGATGCAGGATCAGTCCCACTGCCATGGTGGCGATATCGGCCTCTTTCCGGATCGCGTCCGCGAACGGCACCTGGAAACCGTAGCCGCGCGGAATCCGCGCCGCGGTCGCCGAGCCCGTCAGCCCGCCGGACGAGCAGTCGATCACGTCGGCGCCGCGCGCCCTGGCCTCGCGCGCGAACGCGATCGAATCGGCCAGTTCGACGCCGCCCTCGATGCCGTCCACCGCCGACACCCGCACCGAGATCGGGCGCTCCTTCGGCCACGCCGCGCGCACCGTCTCGATGATCTCGAGCGGAAACCGCATTCGCCCGGCGCGGTCGCCGCCATAGGCGTCGTCGCGCGTGTTGGAGAGTGGCGACAGGAATTCGTGCAGCAGGTAGCCGTGCGCGCAATGCACCTCCAGCACGTCGAAGCCGGCCGCCGCCGCGCGCAGCGTCGCGGTCCGCCACGCCTCGCGCAACGCCGCCAGTTCGGCAAGGTCGAGCGCGTGCGGCATCAGCCAGCCGTCGTCCATCGGGATCGCGCTCGGCGCCACGATCCGCCACGGCAGGTCGCCGCGGGCGCGGTCGTCGTCGGTGAGCGCGGCGTTGCCGTACCACGGCCGCTGCATGCTGGCCTTGCGGCCGGCATGGGCGAGCTGGATCGCCGGCACCACGCCCTGGCTACGGATGAAGGCGGCGATGCGGGCGAGCGGCGCCTGCTGGGCCTCGTTCCACAGGCCGAGGTCGCCGTGGGTGATGCGCCCTTCCGCCGTCACCGCGGTCGCCTCCACCATGACGATGCCGGCGCCGCCCTGCGCGAACTTGCCGAGATGGACCAGGTGCCAGTCGTCGGCGATGCCGTCGACGGCGGAATACTGGCACATCGGCGACAGCACGATGCGGTTCGGCGTGGTGATGCCGCGCAGGCTCAGCGGCTGGAACAGACGGGGGAGTGACATGTCACCTCTTGTTGCAGTGCGAATGGCGCTGGCGCCTCACGGCCGCCCGGACCACGGGCTGTCCGAGCAGCGGGTCGCGAGGCCGGTGAAGACACCGCCGGGCGCGACCCGCAAGGTCGGCGGGCTGCGTTGCAGGATGTTGCCCCGCGGGATACGGGCTGCTGCCCCGCAGGATACAGGCTGGGGCGGTGGAAGCGCCGATCAACTCAGGCTCCAACGACGGACGTTTCCAAAACCAGGTTCGGATATCGATGTTCAGATATCGATGTTCGGATATCGATGCCGACCCTGGAGCGGGCGAAGGGAATCGAACCCTCGTATGCAGCTTGGGAAGCTGCCGTTCTACCATTGAACTACGCCCGCGGGTCAGGTCGCCGTCTGGTCTAGAGCATGATCCCGAAAAACGGAAACCGATTCTCGCGAAAAAGATCCTGCCCGAACAAAAAGACGATCGGCGGGCCTGATCGACGCAAGTGGACCGGACCCCGGCCGAGGCCATCGGACGCGCCAAGCCGTATGATGCATCGCGCGATGCGTCATACGCCCTGCCGGCACGCCCGGACTTTGAAACATTCTCGGGAAGTTGAATCAAGTTTTCTGATGCGTTTCGAAAAACGCCCGCTATCATGTCCCACCATGGTGGGGTATGCGTACACGGTGTTCGACACCGCGGTCGGTCCTTGCGCGATGGCGTGGGGAGACGATGGTGTCGCCGGGGTCCAGCTCGCGAATGTGCGCGAGATCGAGACGCGCCGGCGAATCCTGTGGCAGTTTCCGGAAGCGCGCGAGCGTCCCCCGCCGGCGGATATCGTCGACGTCATCGACGGCATCGGCCTGGTGTTACGCGGCCAGTTCGCCGATTTCTCCGACATCCTGCTCGATTTCAACGGCCTCGCGCCATTCGATTGCCGGGTCTATGACGCGGTGCGCGCGATTCCGCGCGGCGAGACCCGCACCCGCGCCGGGATCGCCGCGACCCTCGGCAGTTCGAGCGCCACGCACGCCGTCGGCCATGCGCTGGCGCTCAATCCGTTCCCGCTGCTGGTGCCGTGCCATCGCGTGCTCGCGGCGCCGGGCCGGATCGACGGCATCCCGACCAATGGCGGCGCCGTGACCCGGGCGCGGCTGCTGTCGCTGGAAGGCGCGCTGGCGAGCCGCCGCCCGACGCTGTTCGACGCCCTGCTCTCGGCGGCTCCGCCCCGGCTCGAGCGATAGGATGCTCGCGCGATAGGCCAGCAAAAAACGTAATCAGCGAACGCCAATGGAGCCATTTCTGTTCCGCTTCTATCGGAACAGGGCTCTCTATCCTTGCTTTATCGCGTTTCCTTGACGCGAACCGGCACCCACTTCGCTCGAAAACGCTTTAGCCGCCGTCGCGCGGGCCCCAGCGGGTGCCGAACACGGTGAGCGCCGACAGCACGCCGAGCACGATCATCGAGGCGGCGGCGAGCCAGTAGAAGCTCAGCGCCGGCGCGTCGTTGGCCAGGAGCCACCAGCCGCCGATACCGATGAAGGCCAGCCGCGCGGTCTGCGCCAGCACCGGCCCCAGCACCTTGGCCGCGCCCTGCGAGGAGAAATAGGTCGCGGTGGCGAGGCAGAGAAAGGCATACATCGGCGCGGCGATCGACATGTAGATGCCGCCGGCGGCGCGCACGCCGGGATCGTCGGTGAACAGGTCGATCCACGACTCGGGATAGAGCGCCAGCGCGATGCCGATCAGGCCGATCACCACGAAGCACAGGATCGCCGCCACCCAGGCGATGTTGCGCGCCCGCACCGCCTGCCGGGCGCCGATCGCCATGCCGATCATCGGCACCGAGGCGATGCCGATGGCGAAGGCGAGCGAGGTCAGCATGAATTCCAGCCGCGCGCCGATGCCGTAGCCGGCCAGCACCTCGTTGCCGAAATGCGCCAGCATGTGGGTGAAGATGACGATGGTGAGCACCGACTGCAGCGGCGAGAAGCAGGCGATGGCGCCGACCTTGAAGATATCGAAGAGCATCGTGCGCTGGATGCGGAAGCCGGGCACCAGCGGCGTGACGCGGGCGCGCCCGGACAGAATGTACCACGCCATGATCGCGCAGCCGATCGAATAGGCGATCACGGTGCCGGCGGCGACGCCGGGCATGCCGAAGCGCGGCACCGGCCCGAGGCCGAGGCCGAGCACGCCGCCGAACACGATCTGGCAGGCGGCGGCGCCGAGGATCACGGTGGACGGCAGCCGCATGTTGCCGGTGCCGCGCAGGATCGAGGCCAGCGTGTTCATCAGCCACGGCACCAGCGCGAAGCCGAAGAAGACATAGGTGTAGCCGACCGCCTGGGTCAGCACGCTGCCGCGGCCGCCGAGCGCCGCCAGCAGGGTCGGGCCATAGGCCAGCATGCCGACCGTGAACACCACGCCGAAGCAGCCGCCGATCAGCAGCGCATGGGCCGACAGCGTGGAGGCGCGCAGCACGTCGCCGGCGCCGAGCGCCCGCGCGATCGCCGAGGAGACGCCGCCGCCCATGGCGCCGCCGGACATCGTCATGGTCAGGATCACGAACGGAAACACCAGCGCGATCGCCGCCAGCGCCTCGGTGCCGAGCCAGCCGATATAGGAGGTCTCCGCCACCGCGACGCAGGTTCCGGCGCTCAGCGCCACCACATTGGGCGCCGACAGCCGCAGCAGCGTCGGCAGGATCGCGCCTTCGAGCAGCGGATTGCCCGCGAGCGCCCCGCGGCTGCGCGGCGCCACCGGCACGGGCTCGACGGCTACGGGGATTTCGGCGACTCCGACCTCGGACATGGACTCCTCGCCGCCGGCTCTGAACGGGATCGTGCCGGCGCAATCCCCAAGCACTAGCATCGATTCCCGGCCGCACCATCTGCGCCGGGCGCATGGGCCCATTCGGGCAGGCGACCAGGATCGGTGCGATGCCACCGTTACGTGGGGCTCAACCGAAGTATGCGGCCCAGCCGATATCGACCTGAGCGGCTTAGCCGACGGTCCAGACCAGGGGCGCTTCCCCCGCGCGCGGCGGCGACAGCGCGACCCTGATGTGGCGGCCGCAACCAGCCGCGAGCCCCTCGACAAGGCCCTCCATCACCCGCGCGCAGGCCGGATGATAGTCGCTCACGCCCGCCATCTGCCTCCAGCTCTGCTGGCGCAGTTCGAACGCGCCGCCGGATTCCGTCACCTCGACCGCGTCGTCCTGCGCCGCGAACATCGCCCGCAGGAATTGCGCGAAGGCCGCCGGCCCGCCGCGCGACGCCTGGAGCGCCGGCGCCAGTTCGTCGAAATATTGCATGCCGATCAGCTTGCCGGTGAGGTGCAGGAGGTAGGCGGCATCGACCGGGCCGAACACCTGCACCGCGACCGGGGCCGCGGTGCGGACATATTCCATCGCGTAGTTGCGATAGGCTTTCTCCAGCCGCGCCTGGGGCCAACTGTCGACCGGCAGCGCCGGCGCCGTCGTGGAATCGAACAGCGGCGCCTCGAGATGGCGCGCGAACACCAGCCGGGCATCCAATTCAAGGGGGTGATCGTATTCGCAGTAATAGCCTTCGAGGCCGTCCTGCCCGTCCACCGACTGCTTGGTGCAGACGAAGCCGACATTGGGATTGCCAAGCGTGACGCCGTTGTTGGCGTGCCAGCCGCGCAGCATCGCGCGCGAGACCTCGCCCGGCACGCCGCAGATCGCGGTGCCGCGCCAGATCCAGCGCGGCGGCGGATAGCGCACCCACGCCTTGCGGTCGCTCTCATACATGTATTCGACCGAGACACCGCCGATCCAGTTCGACAGGTAGTGATACTGCGCGGCGGCGACCGCCGGCGGCAGGCGATCGAGCCCGAGCTTCTTCAAGCCCGGCAGGAAGCGTTCCTGCTGCTGGCGGCGAAACACCCGGAACACGAATTCGGCGGCGTCGGCGGTGCCGCGCCGCGATACGATGGTGAGGATCAGGCCGGTGAAGAAGGCATGGTGCAGATCGGCCACCGCGCGCCATGCGAGCCAGCGCGGCTCCTTGCTCGCGTGTTGAATTTCGACCATGCGTTGCCCTCCCTCGTTACGGCGACAACGAAGCAACCCAGAGAGACGAAGTCAAACGAATGACCGCAGCACCGCATTGCCTCGCGCAGCCTGTGCCGGCAACGACGCCGATGCGTGACGAGGAATTCCGCGCCGGATCAAACCCGAAAATGCTTCGACAGCTTCAGGCCCTGCGCCTGGTAGTTGGAGCCGATGCGCTGGCCGTAAAGCGAATCGGGCCGCGCCAGCATGCGCTCGTAGATCAGCCGGCCGACGATCTGGCCGTGCTCGAGGATGAACGGCACCTCGCGCGAGCGCACCTCGAGCACGGCGCGCGCGCCCTGCCCGCCGGCGCCGGCATGGCCGAAGCCGGGATCGAAGAAGCCGGCATAATGCACGCGGAATTCGCCGACCAGCGGATCGAACGGCACCATCTCGGCGGCGAAGTCCGGCGGCACCTGCACCGCTTCCTTGGAGGCGAGGATGTAGAACTCGCCGGGATCGAGGATCAGGCTGCCGTCGTCGCGCGCGGCGATCGGCTCCCAGAAATCGTTCACCGCATAGCCGCCGCGGCGATCGACATCGACCACGCCGGTATGGCGCTTGGCGCGGTAGCCGACGAAGCCGCGGGCATTGTCGCCGGACAGGTCGACGCTGACCGCGAGCCCGCCATTCATGTCCGGATCGTCGCAATCGACCAGCGGCTCCCCGGCATGCAGCGCCTCCAGCTCGTCGGTATCGAGGACGGCGTCGCCGACGCGGAAGCGCACCTGCGACAGCCGCGAGCCCTCGCGCACCAGGATCGGGAACGTCTTCGGGCTGATCTCGGCATAGAGCGGGCCGTGATAGCCGGCGCCGATCATGTCGAAGCGGCGGGTGCCGTCGGCGATCACGCGGGTGAAGACGTCGAGCCGGCCGGTGGAGCTTTTCGGGTTCGCGGCGGCGACGATCTCCGGCGGCAGCGCGAGGCTTTCGAGCAGCGGCACGATGTAGACGCAGTTGGTTTCCAGCACCGCGCCGTCGGACAGGCTGATCTCGTGCAGCTTCAACTCGTCGATGCGCTCGGCCACGGTGGCGCCGGGTCCGGGAAGGAAGCTGGCGCGCACCCGATAGGCGACGTCGCCGAGCCGCAGGTCGAGGCTCGCCGGCTGGATCTGGCTTTCGACGAACGGATAGGCCGGCAGGATCAAGCCGGAATCGGTCATCGCCGCGATCATGCGGTCGGACAGGATTCCGTTGGCATCGGGATCAAGCGTAAACGGCACCGCGGGTCATCCTTGCGTCGTCGGAAGGGCGCGTCATCGGAAGGGCACGCCGCCGATAAGGGCGCGCCGTCATCGCCGAGGTGCGCGCCTCCATGGCGAGCCTCGACGGACGAGCGGCCTCGGCTCGAATGACATTATCGGTTAGCCGATGGGCGGCTTGACGGAAAGGGCGGGCCGGACTATCAGCAACACTTATCCCGTGGTGATTTGGGCCGGCCGGCTTGCAGCCACGTTAAACAACTCGCTAAACAGGCCGGGGACGCATGATCCCGGCCGTTGGAATTCCCCGCGAAGTGGGGATTTCGAGGCCGGTTTTTTCATGGCCGCCGCCAGCGACGGTCGCCCTGGAGGTCACATGTCCGCATCGAAGCCCGCAACGCAATCCGCCGCCACGCCGTATCGCCCCGAGACCCGCCTGATCCATTCCGGCGTGCTGCGCTCGCAGTTCAGCGAGACCTCGGAAGCCCTGTTCCTCACGCAGGGCTTCGTCTACGCCACCGCCGAGGAATGCGAGGCGCGCTTCAAGGGGGACGACCCCGGTTTCATCTATTCGCGCTTCTCCAATCCCAACATCTCGATGTTCGAGAGCCGGATGTGCGCGCTGGAAGGCGCGGAGGCGGCGCGCGCCACCGCCACCGGCATGGCCGCCGTCACCACCGCGATCCTCGCGCCCTTGCGCGCCGGCGATCACGTCGTCGCCTCCAAGGCGATGTTCGGCTCCTGCCGCTACGTGGTGGAAGACCTGCTGCCGCGCTACGGCATCGAATCCACGCTGGTCGACGGCCTCGACCTCGACCAGTGGCGCAAGGCGATGCGGCCCAACACCCGCAGCTGCTTCCTCGAAAGCCCGACCAACCCGACGCTCGACGTGCTCGACATCGGCGCCATCGCGGAGGTCGCGCACGACGCCGGCGCGCGCCTGATCGTCGACAACGTGTTCGCGACCCCGATCTGGCAGAGCCCGCTCCAGCTCGGCGCCGACGTGGTGGTGTATTCCGCCACCAAGCACATCGACGGCCAGGGCCGCTGCCTCGGCGGCGTCATCCTGTCGTCGGACGATTTCATCCAGGAGCACATCCACAACTTCATGCGCCAGACCGGCCCGTCGATCTCGCCGTTCAACGCCTGGACGCTGGTGAAGGGGCTGGAGACGCTGGCGATCCGGGTGCGCCAGCAGACCGAGAATGCCGCCGCGATCGCCGACGCGCTGGCGGCGCATCCGAAGATTTCACGGCTGATCTATCCGGGCCGCGCCGATCATCCGCAGGCCGAACTGGTGAAGAAGCAGATGCGCGCCGGCTCCACCCTGATCGGCTTCGAGGTCGAGGGCGGCAAGCCGGCGGCGTTCCGCTTCCTCAACGCATTGAAGCTCGCCAGGATCAGCAACAATCTCGGCGACGCCCGCAGCCTGGTGACGCACCCGGCCACCACCACGCATCAGCGGCTGCCGATCGAGGCCCGCGCCGAACTCGGCATCAGCGAGGGTTTCATCCGCTTCTCCGCCGGGCTCGAACACGCCGACGACCTGATTGCGGACATCGACGCGGCGCTGGAAAAGGCGTGAAGATCGAGCGCCACACTCGGAGTGGAAGCGCGGCGGATGTTGCATCCTCCCTCTCCCCTCCGGGGAGAGGGCTGGGGTGAGGGGGATCTGGCCTATCGACAGGCTCCATCCCCTCACAGCGGCCGATAGGTCAGCACGCCCCGCGACGGGTTGGCGCCGGCCTTGATCTCGCCGACCGCGCGGATGATGTCGTCGCCGAGCAGTTGCGCGAAGCAGGCATAGCCCCAGTCGTTCATGTGCAGGCCGTCGGAAATCGAGAAACGATCGAAGGCCAGCGCCTGATCGTCGTGCCACGCCCGCATCACCTCGAAGCGCGGAAACAGCCCGACGCGGTGCCGGCCGGCGAAATTCGCCAGCATCTTCACCATGCGGCTGGCGTGCTCGCCCTTCTGGTTCACCGCCGGCACATATTGCGGATCGACCAGCACGACATCGGCGCCGGCCGCCTGGATCCGCGCGATGCCGTCGCGCACCACCGCCAGGGTGGCGGCGGGATCGAGGTTGCGCAGGATCGCGTTGGTGCCGACCTGCCAGATCACCAAATCGGGCTTCTCGTCGATCACCGCGCGCTTGAGCCGCTTCAGCATCTCGGGCGCGTCCTCGCCGCCGCGGCCGCGGTTGAGCACCGCGATCGGCGCCGACGGAAACCGGCGCCTGAGCTGCGCCGCCAGCCGGTTCGGATAGGTGAACCGCGGCGCGGTCGAGCCGTAGCCTTCGGTCGAGGACGAGCCGAAGGCGATGATGGTCACCGGCTGGTGCCCGGCGAGCTTGCGCGCCACATGCGGCAGGGCGCCGACCGTGTTGCCGATCCGCTTCGGCGCCCGGCACGGCACCCGGCGCAGGATATCGGCGGCCCGCGCCTCTGCCTGCCGCACCTTGCGCACCGGCTTCGCCGTCGCCGCCCGGGCCGCATCCGGCGCCACCTCCGACCAATGCCCGCCGCCATCGACGGACGGATCGCGCGACTGGGCAGGCGCCGGCCGGCTGAGCGCGAGCGCCACGATCGCGGCCGACAGCACGGCGACCGCGTCGCGGCCGGAAAGACAACGCGGGATCATCTGGCGCGAAGGTCGGGTTGCGGGGGGTTGACCCCGGCCGCATCGAGCACGACGCGCGCCAGGGCGCGGCCCAGGCAGTCGTGCACGCGGCGGGCCATCGCGGCGCCATGCACCGGGCCGAACAGGTTGAAATGGCCGGTGTCGCTCCAGTAGTGCATGATGCCGAAGCGGTCGAACAGCGGCACCTCGCGCTCCTGCGCGACCACGCGCATCACGTCGAGATACGGCGCGGTCGATATCATCGTTTCCATGCGCGGACCATATTGCAGGTTGACCAGCACGACATCGGCGCCGGCCTTCCGGAACGCCGCGATGCCCTGGCCGAGGGCGGCGCGGAAGTCGTCCGGATCGGCCGACCGGATCGCATCGACCGTGCCGGTCTGCCACACCACCAGCGTCGGCGACCTGCCCTCCAGCGACCTGCCCTCCAGCGACCTGCCCTCCAGCGACCTGCCCTCCAGCGACTTGCCCTCCAGCAACCGGCCGAGATTCGCCACCACGTCGGCGGCGGTCTTCTTGACCTGCAATTGCAGGCTCATGGCGATCGCGATGGATGGCAGCCGTTCGCGCAACGCCGCCGTCATCCGTCCCGGAAAGCCGGTGCCGTCAGGGGCGGCGGCGACGACCGCCGAGCGGCTGCCGATCACCAGGATGTCCAGCCTGCCGCCGGCCTTGATCGCCTCGGCCACCTTCAGCAGCCGCGCCTCGGTGGCCAACAGGTAGGCCGGCGCCGCGCAGGCCGCCGGCTCCGTCTTCGCGGAGTCCGTCTCCGCGCGCGCCGGCGGCACGGCCGCCAGGCCGAGCATCGCCAGTGCTGCCGGGAGTGCTGCCGGGAGTGCTGCCAGGAGTGCTGCCAGGGCGGCAACGGCCTTCATGATCCGCCTCCCACGAGGTCGGCCCGGGTTTCGTTGCGTTTCGGATCCATTCCGCCCTTGGCCGCGACCCGCTTGTACCACGAAAACAGCCACGCGGCGGCGGACATCACGACGATGCCCGAAAGACTGACAACGAAGTGAATCCACGGACCGCTGCCGATCTCGGCGAGGACGAAGTGCCCGGCGAAGGCGAGGAAGACGCCGATGCAGAAGATCTCCAGCGAATGCTGGCCGCACAGGATCATCGGCGCCAGCCAGGGCGAGCGCAGGCCGGGCCAGTTCGCCGGCAGCAGATGGACCGTGACCGCCGCCAGCGCCAGGAAGTGGATGAAGCGCAGCACGTCGAGGTCGGTCTTGTTGATCGGATACATCCACGATTCGATAAAGCGCGGCACGAAATGGCCGAGCTGCGGCAGGTGCCAGGTGAGCGTCACGAAGAACGCCGCCAGCAGATAGGCGATCGCCAGCGCCAGCGTGATCCGCGACGACAGCAGCGGCGCCATCCGCCGGGCGCCGCCCAGCGCGCACCAGGCACCGAACACGAACAGCAGCTGCCAGGCGAACGGATTGAAGAACCAGACGCCGTGCGGATAGGCCGGCAGGTTGAGCCCGAATTCCCAGGTCAGGATATAGACCCCGACCGACAGCGCCAGCGTCAGGTCCGGCTTGCGCTTCATCAGCCACAGGATCGGCGGCAGGAACAGCATCAGCACGATGTAGAGCGGCAGCACGTCCATGTTGACGGGCCGGAACTTGAGCAGCAGCGCCTGCACGATGGTGACGTCGGGCTGCTTGAGGAAGTCGAGGATGCCCATTTCCTCGGTGTAGAGCGGGTTCTCGAACCGGGTGGCGACGTAGGAGATCTCCGCCAGGAAGATGGTGAACAGGAAGACGTGGGCGACATAGATCTGCCAGACCCGCTTGAGGATGCGGGCGCCGGCGACCACGAAGCCGCGATCGGTCAGCGCCCGGCCATAGACGAAGGCCGCCGTGTAGCCGGAGATGAAGATGAAGATTTCGGTGGCGTCGCTGAAGCCGTAATTGCGGATCGTCAGCCAGGTGAACAGGTTCGGCGGCAGGTGGTCGACGAAGATCAGCCACAGCGCCAGCCCGCGAAACAGGTCGAGCCGCAATTCGCGGCCAGCGGAAGGCTGCGGCGCGCGAGCCCGGGCCGGTGCGTCGGCGGCGTGATCGGTCGCGGAGGTCATCTGACACCGTTCGGATATGGCGAAAGCACGCGCCTGACGGAAAGGAGCGTCATGCGGCGTCTTGAATCACGCAATTGAGCCGCGCGCTTCTCCGCGACAACTGTGTTGAAATCGCGGTGGCCGCGCGGCGGCCGAACGCCACACGTCCGGGAACTGCAATTTGGTTCCGCGCCGGCTTTTGCTATGATGGCACTCAATCAAGAAGGCCAGCCGCATGTACCGCGCAGTGACCCGTGACATCGAAGTGACCGTCGAGCCGAACTTCATGCCCGACAGGTCGGTGGCGCAGCGCGAATATTTCTGGTCCTACACCATCGTCATCACCAATACCGGGCGGGAGACGGTGCAGTTGCGCACCCGGCACTGGATCATCACCGACGCCAGCGGCCGCCAGCAGGAGGTGCGCGGCGAGGGCGTGGTCGGCGAGCAGCCGGTGCTGGGGCCAGGCGAGCGGTTCAAATACACCAGCGGCGTGCCGCTCGCGACGGCGTCCGGCTTCATGACCGGCCGCTACCAGATGGTCAACGAAAGCGGCGAGCGCTTCGAGATCGACATCCCGACCTTCTCGCTCGACAGTCCCGAGGCGCGGCGGACGCTGAATTAGGGCTTTCTTCTTTAATGGAATCATCCGTCGTCATGCGCGGACTTGATCCGCGCATCCATCCTTTTGAAAAATGATGGATTGCCGGGTCAAGCCCGGCAACGACACTCGTGTGGTGTTTCCGTCAAAACGTGAGACTCTATAGGTGCGCCTTCGAGGGCGCCGGGACCGCAGCTCCAAAGAATGCGTCATGCCCGGCCTTGTGCCGGGTATCCACGTCTTACACCTCACGCGCCGGATCAAAACGTGGGTGGCCGGATCAAGTCCGGCCATGACGCCTCCGCGGCTATGAGCGCCCCTGCTCCACGCCCGCTTCATGCGGCGTGAACTCATAGACCGAGCTGCAGAACTCGCAGGTCACCACCACCTTGTCGTCCTGCACCATGTCGGCGCGGTCCTCCGGCGCGAAGCTCGCCAGCATCGCCGCCACCGCCTCGCGCGAGCACGAGCACCTGGCCTCGACCTGCCGGGTCGGAAACACCCGGACGCCGCGCTCGTGGAACAGCCGGTAGAGCAGCCGCTCGCCGGACAATTCCGGATCGATCAGCTCGATGTCCTCGACGGTGCCGATCAGCGACTGGCCCTCCATCCAGGCATCGTCCTCGGCGACCGCGTGCGGGGCGCTGCCCTCGGGCGCGTCGCCGGGATCGAGATCGGCCTGCCGCGCCCGCTCCGGCGCCTTCGGCAGGAATTGCAGCAGCATGCCGCCGGCGCGCCAGCCATGGGTCGGCCCCTGGCCGTCACCGCCGCGCCATTCCTCGCCGACCGCGATCCTGACCCGGGTCGGGATCTGCTCCGAGCGCAGGAAATATTCGTGCGCGGCGTCCTCCAGGTTGCCGCCGTCGAGCGCCACCAGCCCCTGGTAGCGGCTCATGTCGGGCCCCTGGTCGATGGTCATGGCGAGATGGCCGCGCCCCAGCAGCGCCGCGGTATCGAGGCCAGGCGCGAGCCGTTCGGCATCGAAGCGCGCATAGGCCCGCATCCGGTTGGGCGCCTGATAATCGACGATCATCAGCGACACCGGGCCGTCGGTCTGGGTCTGCAGGATGAAGCGGCCGTCGAACTTGAGCGAGGAGCCGAGCAGCGTGGTCAGCACGATCGCCTCGCCGAGCACCTTGCCGACCGGCGCGGGATAGTCGTGCTTGGACAGCAGCGCGTCCAGCGCCGGGCCGAGCCGGGTGAGGCGGCCGCGCAGATCGAGCGCCGCGACCTCGAACGGCAACACCACGTCGTCGACGGGAACGGCCGACGGCGCGCGGACGCGCGCATCGGGATTGATGGCTGGATCGAGGGCGGGATCGAAGGATTGAGGCGGGGTCATGCGGTCCTATCTAGGAACGATCGCCGCGGATTGATAGCCCCCGCATCGTCGCGAAGCCGCCGGATCGCGAAGCCGCCGGCCCGGTGAGCGTCAGGGCGGATCGATCCGCCACGACACCCCGAAACGATCATGACGACCGAAGTTCAGCCCGCCACGCCGAGGCACCAGGCCAGGATGCCCTTCTGCGCGTGCAGGCGGTTCTCGGCCTCGTCGAACACCACCGACTGCGGCCCGTCGATCACCTCGTCGGTGACCTCGTCGCCGCGATGCGCCGGCAGGCAATGCATGAACAGCGCCTCGGGCTTCGCCAGCCGCATCAGGCGGGCATTGACCTGATAGGGCTTCAGGAGGCTGCGGCGGTGCTCGCCGTCCTTGTCGCCCATCGACACCCAGGTGTCGGTGACGACGCAATCGGCGCCGCGCACCGCCGCGTCCGGATCGGTGCCGATCCGGACCTGGACGCCGGACGCCTTGATCCAGTCCTTCAGCGCCTTGTTCGGCGCGAGCTGCGGCGGGGTCGCGATATTGAGCGCGAACCCGAAGCGCTCGGCGGCATGGACCCACGAGGCCAGCACGTTGTTGTCGTCGCCGATCCAGGCGATGGTGCGCCCCTCGATCGGTCCGCGATGCTCCTCGAAGGTCATCACGTCGGCCATCACCTGGCACGGATGGGAGCGCCGCGTCAGGCCGTTGATGACCGGCACGGTGGCGTATTCGGCCAGTTCCGTGAGCGCATCGTGGCTGAGGATGCGGATCATGATCGCATCGACGAAGCGCGACAGCACCCGCGCGGTGTCGGCGATGGTCTCGCCGCGCCCGAGCTGCATCTCGGCGCCGGTCAGCATGATCGCCTCGCCGCCGAGCTGGCGCATGCCGAC
>JAGRLZ010000193.1 GCA_020441545.1 Xanthobacteraceae bacterium
ACTGAAATTCTCGACCGCCGCGCGAATGCCGTTCCGGCGGCTCAAGGTGCGGCTGAAAAGGGAAATCGTCACGCTGGGCGATCCCGCCACCGATCCGACCCGGCGCGTCGGAACCTACATCGATGCCGCCGACTGGAACGCGCTGATCGCCGCGCCCGATACTGTGGTGCTCGACACCCGCAACCGCTTCGAGGTGGCGATGGGCACCTTCGAAGGCGCGGTCGATCCGCAGATCGCACGCTTCGGCGAATTCAAGGATTTCGTGGCGCGCAGGCTCGATCCGAACGCGCACAGGCGGATCGCGATGTTCTGCACCGGCGGCATCCGCTGCGAGAAGGCGAGTTCCTACCTGCTGGCGCGCGGTTTCGAACAGGTCTTCCATCTCAAGGGCGGAATCCTGAAATATCTCGAGACCGTGCCGGAAGCGGACAGCCGCTGGACCGGCGACTGCTTCGTGTTCGACGAGCGGATCGCGCTGGGACACAATCTTGTCGAGCGCCGCGCTGCCGCGGCGCCTGGGAGCGAGAACGGCGATGAGTGACATCGAATCCCTGATCCACCGCATCGAGGCGCTGGAGGCGCGCATCGCGTTCCAGGACGACACCATCGAGACGCTGAACGAGACCGTGACCTTGCAGTGGCGCCAGATCGACGCCCTGGTGCGCCAGCTCGCGGGTTTCGCGGACCGGCTGCAGCAGGCCGAGAACACCATCACCGAGCGCGGCAGCCACGAGCCGCCGCCGCACTACTGAAACCGCACTGCTGAAACCGCATTGCAACTCCGCCGGAATGCCGCGTTGACACGCAGGCCCGCCAGCCTACATTAGAGCCGTTCCGAGGGGGGCTCCGGCAGGGAGCTGAGATTCCGCCATATCGCGAATGCGAAGCGCGGTGACCCTTTGAACCTGATCCGGGTCATGCCGGCGAAGGGACAGGGATGGTTCAGCCAGATCGTATCCACACGCATATCAGTTCGTCTCGCATCAACTTGCCTGTCGGGACGCGTAGCGTCACCGTCATCGGCGCGGGCATCGCCGGCGCATGGCAGGCATTGCTGCTGGCCCGGGCCGGCTTCGACGTCACCGTTCACGAACGCGACAGCGACGCCATGGCGCAGGCGGCCAGCCATTGGGCCGGCGGCATGCTGGCGCCCTATTGCGAGGCCGAAGCCTCGGAACCGCTCATCACCCGGCTCGGCGAGCGATCGCTGACACTGTGGCGGGAACATCTGCCGGACGAGACCCGTTGCGAAGGCTCGCTGGTGGTCGCCCACGCCCGCGACCGCGCCGACTACGAGCGCTTCGCCCGCATGGCGCCCGAGCACACGCGGCTCGATGCCGCCGGCATCGAGGCCGTCGAGCCGTCGCTCGATGGCCGCTTCCGCGAGGCGCTGTTCTTCCCGGACGAAGGGCACGTCGAGCCGCGCAAGGTGCTGCCGGCGCTGCATGCCGGGATTCGCGCCGCCGGCGGGCGCATCGCGTTCGAATCCGAGCAGGCGGCCGACCAGGCCGACGGCATCGTGATCGACTGCCGCGGGCTCGCGGCACGCGACGCCCTTCCCGACCTGCGCGGCGTCAAGGGCGAGGAGATCATCGTCGAGACCGACGAGATCACGCTGGCACGCCCGGTGCGGCTGATGCATCCGCGCTGGCCGCTCTACGTCATCCCGCGCGACGGCAACCGCTTCATGATCGGCGCGACCTCGATCGAGCGCGAGGACGACGGCGTCACCGTGCGCTCGGCGCTGGAACTACTCAGCGCCGCCTATGCCGTGCATCCCGCCTTTGCCGAGGCGCGGATCGTCGAGATCGGCTCCGGCCTGCGCCCCGCTTTCCCCGACAACATGCCGCGGATCACGATCGAGGGATCGCGCATCGCGGTGAACGGGCTCTACCGCCACGGCTTCCTGCTGGCGCCGGCACTGGCCGAACTGACGCTGAACTATCTCACGCGCGGCGCCCTCGACAACGAGGTGATGCGATGCGCGTAACCATCAATGGCGAACAGCGCGACATCGCGGCGTTGCGCGTCGATGCGCTTCTGTCCGAACTCGATTACGAGGGCACGCACTTCGCCGTCGCCCTGAATTTCGACGTGGTGCCGAAAGCCCGCTGGGCCGAGACCGAGCTGAAGGCCGGCGACGAGATCGAGATCATCACGCCGCGGCAGGGAGGGTGAGCGTTATGACCAATCGCCATCGCTTTCCGTCATTGCGAGCAAAGCGACGAAATCCAGCTTCTCCGTGCGGCAGGCATGGACTGGATTGCTTCGTCGCTGGCGCTCCTCGCAATGACGGAACGAATATGTCCGCCGTCAAGTCGAGGACTGGGGCTCCGTCATGAGTACAGTGAAGTTCTACGATCGCGAGTTTTCCTCCCGCCTGCTGATCGGCACCGCGCTGTATCCGTCGCCGAAGATCATGCAGGACGCGATCCGCGCCTCGGGCGCCCAGATCGTCACGGTATCGCTGCGCCGCGAGGCCGCGGGCGGCAAGACCGGCGACGCATTCTGGTCGCTGGTCCGCGAACTCGACGTCGCGGTGCTGCCGAACACCGCCGGCTGCCGCACCGTGCGCGAAGCCGTCACCACCGCGAAGCTGGCGCGCGAACTGTTCGGCACGCCGTGGATCAAGCTCGAGGTGATCGCCGACAACGACACGCTGCAACCGGACGTGGTCGGCCTCGTCGAGGCGGCGGCGATCCTCGTCAACGACGGTTTCGAGGTCTTCCCCTATTGCACCGAGGATCTCGGCGTCGCGATGCGGCTGGTCGATGCCGGCTGCAAGGTGGTGATGCCGTGGGCCGCACCGATCGGATCGGCCCGGGGCATCACCAACCGCGACGCGCTCAGGCTGCTGCGCGACCGCCTGCCCGACGTCACGCTGGTGGTCGATGCCGGGCTCGGCGCGCCGAGCCACGCGGCGCAGGCGCTCGAACTCGGCTACGACGCCGTGCTGCTCAACACCGCCGTCGCCAAGGCCGCCGATCCGGTGGCGATGGCCAATGCATTCCGGCTCGGCGTCGAGGCCGGACGCACCGCTTACGAGGCCGGGCTGATGGACGCCCGCGACTTCGCCTCCCCATCAACGCCCGTGGTAGGGACACCGTTCTGGCATGCCGTATCCTGATCGCTTCTATCCTGTCGTCGACAGCGTGGCGTGGGTCGAGCGCCTGACAAAACTCGGCGTCGGCACGGTGCAATTGCGCGCCAAGGATTTGGACGATGCCGATGCGCTCGCGATCGTCCGCGATGGGCTTGCGGTGACGCGCGGCACGCCGACCAAACTGGTCGTCAACGACTACTGGCGCGCGGCGATCGAGGCCGGCGCCGCGCACCTGCATCTCGGCCAGGAAGACCTCGCGGGAGCCGACCTCGCGGCAATCCGCAAGGCGCGCCTGACGCTCGGCATCTCCACCCATGACGACACCGAGCTGGAAACCGCGCTCGCCGCCCGGCCGGACTATGTCGCGCTGGGCCCGATCTTCTTCACCACGCTGAAGGCGATGCGCTTCGCGCCGCAAGGCGTGCCGAAGATCGCCGCGTGGAAGAAGCGCGTCGGCGACATTCCACTGGTCGCGATCGGCGGCATCAAGCTCGAGCAGGCCGCCGACATTTTCGCCGCCGGCGCGGATTCCATCGCCGTGGTCAGCGACGTCACCCGGAACGCCGATCCGGACGCACGGGTGAAGGCATGGCTCGAGCAGGTAGCTGAAACAGCATGAGGTGCGGCCATGTCGGCATCGATCTTCATTGCAAGGCTCATCGGCCCGGTGATGCTGGTGACGGGGCTCGCGGTCCTGATGAAATCGCGCGACCTGCGCGCGATCGGCGAGGAATTCCTGGACAGCCGCGCGCTGATGTTCCTCGGCGGCCTCATCACGATGCCGGCCGGGCTCTCCATCGTGCTGACCCACAATATATGGACGGCGGACTGGCGCATCATCGTCACGCTGTTCGGCTGGCTGCTGACGATCGCCGGCGCGATCCGCATTGTGGCTCCACCGTTCCTGATCGCAGGTGGCAGAGCGTTCGTGCGTCATCCGGCGATGGGCCTGATCGCCGGCGGCCTCTGGACCGCGATGGGCCTCATCTTCTGCTTTTTCGGATACCTGAACTGACCCAAATTCCTCAAACCGGAGAAACGCCATGAACATTCGTTCCAATCCGGACACCACGCTTCCCGCTGTCACCACCGGCCCGCTGCCGTCGTCGCGCAAGATCCACGTCACCCCGGAGGCGGCGCCGGACCTGCGCGTGCCGCTGCGCGAGATCATCCTGTCCGAAGGCGCCGGCGAACCGAACCTGCCGGTCTACGACACCTCCGGTCCCTATACCGACCCGAACGTCGTCATCGACGTCAATGCCGGCCTGCCGCGCACGCGGCTCGCCTGGGTGAGGGAGCGCGGCGGCGTCGAGGAATATGACGGCCGCGTCATCAAGCCCGAGGACAACGGCAACGTCTCCGGCAAGCACGCCGCCGCCGCCTTCAAGGCGCATCACAAGCCGCTGCGCGGTGTCGGTGACGCGCCGATCACCCAGCTCGAATTCGCCCGCGCCGGGATCATCACCAAGGAGATGATCTATGTCGCCGAGCGCGAGAACCTCGGCCGCAAGCAGATTCTGGAGCGCGCGGAAGCCGCCCTCGCCGATGGCGAAAGCTTCGGCGCGGCGGTGCCGGCCTTCATCACGCCGGAATTCGTGCGCGAGGAGATCGCGCGCGGCCGCGCCATCATTCCCTCCAACATCAACCACGCCGAACTCGAGCCGATGATTATCGGCCGCAACTTCCTGGTGAAGATCAACGCCAATATCGGCAACTCGGCGGTGACATCTTCCGTTGAGGAAGAAGTCGACAAGATGGTGTGGGCGATCCGCTGGGGCGCCGACACGGTGATGGACCTATCCACGGGGCGCAACATCCACACCACGCGCGAATGGATTTTGCGCAACGCGCCGATCCCGATCGGCACGGTGCCGATCTATCAGGCGCTGGAGAAGTGCAACGGCGATCCGGTCAAGCTGACCTGGGAGCTGTATCGCGACACGCT
>JAGRLZ010000194.1 GCA_020441545.1 Xanthobacteraceae bacterium
GATGGTGGGCGCACAAGGGATCGAACCTTGGACCTCTCCCGTGTGAAGGGAACGCTCTCCCGCTGAGCTATGCGCCCGAAAAATCCCGAAGCGCCGCCGGAGCGAGACAGGCGGCAGGATCATCGATGCGCGATTTACGGAGTGCGGCCCGGGGTGTCAAGCCGCCTTGCCCGCGGTCATCGGGATCGAGGCTGCGGGCTTTCGGCGGTCCGGGCTTGCAGGGCGCGGATCCTGTCCGCCAGCGTGGCTTGCGCCATGCTGCCGTTGCCGGCCTTGCTGACGCTGCCGGAGGCCGCCATGATCGCCTCGATCGGCGAGTCCGGCCCCTCCAGGCTCAGGGCCAGCCGCGCCACGTCGGCGGCGATGTCATTGATGCGGTCGCGGAGCAGGGCGTTCTCCGCCTGCAGGTCGGCCGCCGTCGCCGCCTGTTCGCCGCCGGCGATCTGGCTGCGAAGCTCCTGGACCGACCGCAGCGCCGCGCCGTGCGACTGGTGAAGCCGCGCGGCCTCGTCGTCGCGCATCGCGATGAGGGTTTCCTTCTCGGTCAACGAATTCTGCAATTCGTCCGCGCGCGCGATCCGCGTCTCGGTTTCGCGCACCTGCTCGACGAGCTGCCGATCGAGATCGGCGATCCGCTGGCTGAGCTGTTCCACCCGGCCGCGGGCGTCGGCCAGTTCGCTTGTGGTCGTCGCGGCTTCGATGCGCTGCTGCGCGAGTTGCTGCTCTGTCGAGGCCAGTTCCCGCTCGCGCGCTTCGATGCGGCCGGTGAGGGTTTCGATGGTCACCTTGGCGGCGCCGAGCTCGGTGCCCAGGTTCTCCGCGTCCTGTGTCCGGTTCGCCAGATCGGCGGTCAGCCGCGCCAGCTCATCCTGGCGTTCGCCCAGCGTCTGCTCGGTGGACAGGAGCGACTGCGACTTCGCCGATGCCTCGTCGGTCGTCGTCCGCAACTGGTGTTGCAGTTCCTGCTCGCGCGCCTGCAGCGCAAGGATGGCGGCGGACTTCTCGCCAAGCTCGATCTTGAGGCGATTGACGGCGTCGGTTTTCTTGCCGAGTTCGGCAAGCTGGCCCGTCGCCTTGCTCTTGAGTTGCTCGATGGTCAGTTCGAGGCGGCGGGCATTGACCGCGAATTCCGCCCGCAACTGGTCCTTGTCGGCCTGGATTTCGGCCCTCGACACCGGCGCGGCGGCCTCCAGCCGCTTGGTCGTCAGCCGCACCGCACGGTTGTGCACCAGCGGAAAGATCATCAGCCCGATCAGCATCGAGACCAGAAAACCGATCGCCATATACATGATCGGCTCGACCATGGACGAAACTCCGCACAGGACGTCTGTTGGGCACCACCGCACGGCCGGCTGGCCGCCAGCCTCCGATGGTACATTAAGGTCGATACGCGGCCGGAAAGCCTCAGCCGGAAGCCCGCGCGCGTCCCGATCGGAGCCGCCCGGTCAGAACGGGTTCCAGGTGGGACGCGGCGTATACTTCAGGTAGCCGATATTGGCCCCGAGCCGCAATCCGAGGCCGGAACGGATCGGCACCAGCACGATGTCGTTGGCGGTCAGCGCGGTCATGCCGAAGCCGCCGATGATATAGGCCGAGCCGTCGATGCCGCCGAAGCGCTGGTAGATCGCGCTGGTGGCGGGCAGGTTGTAGACCAGCGTCATGGTGCGGGCGCCGTCGCCGCCCCAGTCGAAGCCGACCGACGGCCCCTGCCAGTAGACCTTCAGGTCGCCGGCGTTCTTGGTGTAGAGCGTGCCTTCGCCGTAGCGCAGCCCGGCGACGAAAGCGCCCGAGCCTTCTTCGCCGAGGATGTAGCCGTTAGGCAGGCCCCACTGGCTGACGGCGCGCTCGATCACCGATGCCAGGCCGCGCGAGACGTTGCCGAAGAACTTGTGGCCGGCGCTCACCAGTTCTTCCGGTGCATAGGTGCCGCCGCGCCTTTGGGCGGTCTGCGCCGACGCGGGCTGCGAGCAAAATGCCATGGCGGCGAGGGCCACCGCGGCAAGGCGAGAAGCGAAGGTCATGTAAAACCCCTGAACCATAAAAATCGTGGCCGCGCCCTTAACCGGATGCTGAGAAGCTGGCTTCTAGGTTGCGTCCATCGTCCCCGACTCACGTTTATTCACACCAACTATGACGGCACGGCGGCAGGAAAGAAACGTTCGGCGATGCGGAGGGGGGCTGTCCGGATGCCTTCTGATGGCGGTTCTTGCTGCCACGGCCATCGCGATGGCGGGCGGATCGCGGGCCGCCACCACCGAGCGGATCGTGGTGGACCGGATCACCGGGCTGGCGATCGGCGGCGCCGATCCCGTCGCCTATTTCACCGAGCGCCGCATGGCGATCGGACGCGCCGATATCGAGGCGTCCCAGGGCGGCGCGGTATGGCGCTTCCGGAACGTCGACAACCGACGGTTTTTCCTTGCGCATCCAGATATTTACGCTCCGCAATTCGGGGGCTACGACCCTGTGGATGTCGCCCGCGGCGTCGCCTATGCCGGCAATCCGCGCTACTGGCTGGTGACCGGCGACCGGCTTTATCTGTTCGGCAGCGCCGACAGCCGCGCCGCCTTCGCCGCCGATCCGGCCGCGGTGCTGCGGAGCGCCGAGCCGCACTGGCGGAAACTTCGCAATATGCTGGCGTTTTGAAAGCCGATCTTCACCTGATATCGCAGGACGTCCCGTCGCGGATCTCGGATTTGAGAAAAATCATACAACGATATGATTTAATTGTTGTTTTTATTTTTAGCTTAATTTTGCGCGTCAACCGCTCCTGGCGCCGCGGCGGGATCGCCCCAGGCGATGAACCCCGGCACCAGGAAGCCGGTGCGGCCGGTGCCGAAACGCAACGGCGCGCCGTCGGCGTCCGTCACCTTGCCGCCGGCGGCCATCACCAGCGCCAGGCCGGCGCCGACATCCCATTCGGAGGTCGGGCCGAGGCGCGGATAGACGTCGATGCGGCCGTCCGCGACATGGGCGAATTTCAGTGCCGAGCCGAGTACTTCGCGGCTGACCACTGGCCACCGCGCGATGACGGCTTCGGTGCGCGGATCGCCGTGGGACCGGCTGACCGCCACGCGCCACGGCGTGCCGGCCGGGGGGGCGGGGCGGGTATGGATGCGCTCGACGACCGGCACCGGCCCCCGGCCGAGGCTGAGGCGCTCCGCGCCGTCGCCGACGATGCCGCGCCATACCTGTGCGAGCCCCGGTGCGCCGACGATGCCGAGCACGGGCGCGCCCTCGACCACCAGCGCCAGGTTGACGGTGAATTCGTCGCGGCCGGCGACGAATTCCTTGGTGCCGTCCAGCGGATCGACAAGGAAGAAGCTGTCGTCGAGCGGCAGCGTCACCGCGCCGGTGCGTTCTTCCGACAGCGTCGGGATATCGGGGCACAGGCGCGCCAGTCCATCGATCAGGATGCGGTCGGCGGCGAGATCGGCCTGCGTCACCGGCGAGCCGTCGGATTTCTCGTCGATGCACAGCGTTCCGCACCGGACGGCGTTGATCGCTTCGCCGGCCTCCACCACCAGCGCCGTCAGCGGCTCCAGCAGGTCCTTCATGGCTGAAAGGCTGACTTCGGTTCGGCCCGAGGCGGTTTTGGTTGTTAAGGCGGTTTTCGTTGTTGTTGGCATTCGACGGGACTTCATCTGCGACCGCGACGCCTGATTCGACGGCATCCGGGATCACGATGCAACAACTCTTTGCCGCCGCCGATGCTGGAAGCATGCCGCCTCACGGTGTATCAAGCCATGAATCCGGCTTGATTCGCCGCGTCATGATTCGCCGCGTCATGGCGCAGGCGCCTTTCAGGAAGGTCCGCAGGAAGGTCTGCAGGAAGGTCTGAATGTCCGATACCACCTCGCCGCCCGTCGTCGCGCCCGCACCCGACGCCCTCGAACTGGCAGCCTTGCTGTGCTCCCGGGTCTGCCACGACCTCATCAGCCCGGTCGGCGCCATCGTCAACGGACTCGAGGTGCTCGACGACGACCCCAAGCCGGACGACCGCGAATTCGCCCTCGAACTGATCCGCAAGAGCGCGAAGACGGCCTCGGCCCGCCTTCAGTTCTGCCGCCTCGCGTTCGGCGCGGCCGGTTCGGCCGGCGCCCAGATCGATCTCGGCGATGCCCAGGCCATGGCGCGCGGCCAGTTCGAGGACGACCGCACCAAGCTGGTCTGGAATCCGCCACGGATATTTCTGGCGAAGAACCGGGTCAAGCTGCTGCTCAACATGCTGGTGATCGCGCAGCAGACCATTCCGCGCGGCGGCACGCTGACGGTGGACGCGATCGGCGAGGGCGAGGCCATGGGGTTCCGCGTCACCGCCAGCGGACTCAACGCCCGGCTGCCGCAGAACATCGCCACCATGCTGGCCTCCGGTCACACCAATGCGGTGGATGCCCATGCGGTGCAGCCTTATTATACGCGGCTGCTGGCGCAGGCTTGTGGGCTGAATGTCGCGCTTTTGCCGGAGGGCGAGTCCATCGTGGTTGCGACCTCCGCTTGAGGCGGCGGAACCCGCCCGCGTCGATCGATCGGTATATCGGTATATATGTCGCGTTGCGGCTCGCGCCGCCGCGGTCTCCGGCGGCGCACCGGGCAGAAATTGCCCCGCGCAACCAAACTTAAACGCTTTGCGTTGAAACTGCCCGAACCCCAGAAGGGCGCGATCGTATCTCGCGCCGGTGCGTTCGAAGGCCGTTTTTCATGGATGACTTGTTAAGGGAGTTCCTGACCGAGACCAACGAAAGTCTCGATGTCGTGGACAATCAACTGGTGCGGTTCGAACAGGAGCCGAACAACGCCAAAATTCTCGATAATATTTTTCGCCTCGTTCACACCATCAAGGGGACGTGCGGATTTCTCGGACTGCCGCGCCTCGAGGCGTTGGCGCATGCCGCCGAAACCCTGATGGGCAAGTTCCGCGACGGAATGCCGGTGACCGGCGAGGCCGTCACGCTGATCCTCACCACGATCGACCGGATCAAGGACATCCTGGCGCAGCTCGAGGCCACCGAGGCCGAGCCGGAAGGCAGCGACGCCGACCTGATCGGCCAGCTGGAGCTGATGGTCGAGCGCGGCGAGCAGGCTGCGGCGGCGCCGCAGGCACCTTCCGAGGCGGCCGAAGACACCGCCGGCTATCAGGTGCTCGAACGGCCGCTGCGCCCGGGCGAGGTGTCGCTCGACGAACTCGAGCGCGCCTTCCGCGAGACGCCGGCCGACGTCCCGCAACCGGCCGTGGCGCCACCGGAGGCTGCCGCGCAACCACCCGCCCCGCAACCACCCGCCCCGCAACCGGCCGTCTTGGAAAAGCCCAAGCCGGCCGCCAAGCCGGCCGCGAAGGCGCAGGACAGCCGCGGCGAGCGCAAGCCGGCGGCGGAAGGTACAAGCGGCGAGGGCGATCGTGTCGCCAACCAGTCGATCCGGGTGAATGTCGACACCCTCGAACACCTGATGACGATGGTGTCCGAACTGGTGCTGACCCGTAACCAGCTTCTCGAGATCAGTCGCCGCCACGAGGAGAACGAATTCAAGGTGCCGCTGCAGCGGCTCTCGAACGTTACCGCGGAGCTGCAGGAAGGCGTCATGAAGACGCGGATGCAGCCGATCGGCAATGCCTGGCAGAAGCTGCCGCGCATCGTGCGCGACCTGTCGGGCGAACTCGGCAAGCAGATCGAACTCGAGATGCACGGCGCCGATACCGAACTCGACCGCCAGGTGCTCGACCTCATCAAGGATCCGCTGACCCATATGGTCCGCAACTCCGCCGATCACGGCCTTGAGACGCCGGAGGAGCGGGCCCGTTGCGGCAAGCCGGAGCAGGGCACGATCCGGCTTTCGGCCTATCATGAAGGCGGCCACATCATCATCTGCATCGCCGACAACGGCCGCGGGCTCAACACCGAGCGGATCAAGGCCAAGGCGATCGCGAACGGGCTCGCCACCGAGTCCGACATCGAGCGGATGACCGAGGCGCAGATCCACAAGTTCATCTTCGCGCCGGGTTTCTCGACCGCCGCCGCCGTGACCAGCGTGTCCGGCCGTGGCGTCGGCATGGACGTGGTGCGCACCAATATCGATCAGATCGGCGGCACCATCGACGTCAAGTCGGTGGCCGGCGAGGGCTCCAGCGTGACGGTGAAGATTCCGCTGACGCTCGCGATCGTATCGGCGCTGATCGTCGAGGCCGCCGGCGAGCGTTTCGCGATTCCGCAGCTCGCGGTGGTCGAACTGGTGCGTGCCCGCGCCAATTCGGATCATCGCATCGAGCGCATCAAGGATACGCCGGTGCTGCGGCTGCGCAACAAGCTGCTGCCGCTGATGCATCTGAACAAGCTGCTCAAGATCGACGACGGCACCTCCAGCGATCCGGAGAACGGCTTCATCGTGGTGACGCAGGTCGGCAGCCAGACCTTCGGCATCGTCGTCGACGGCGTGTTCCATACCGAGGAAATCGTCGTCAAGCCGATGTCGACCAAGCTGCGCCACATCGGCATGTTCTCGGGCAACACCATCCTGGGCGACGGCGCGGTGATCATGATTATCGATCCGAACGGCATCGCGCAGGCGCTCGGCACCTCGGTGGCCGCGCAGCACGAGATCGCCGACGAGAACGCCGCGATGCGCGCCGGCAATGCCGAGCAGCTCACCTCGCTGCTGGTGTTCCGCGCCGGTTCGTCGCAGCCGAAGGCGGTGCCACTGGCGCTCATCACGCGGCTCGAGGAAATCGCCGTCGACAAGATCGAGCTCTCGAACGGCCGGCATATGGTGCAGTATCGCGACAAGCTGATGCCGCTGGTGCAGATGGAAGGAGTTTCGATCGGGACCAGCGGCGTGCAGCCGATCCTCGTCTTCGTCGACGACGGACGCGCCATGGGGCTGGTGGTCGATGAGATCGTCGATATCGTCGAGGAGAAGCTCCACATCGAGGTGACGAGCAACCGCGACGGCGTTCTCGGCTCCGCCGTCATCAAGGGGCAGGCCACCGAGGTGATCGATGTCGGCCACTTCCTGCCGATGGCGTTCGCCGACTGGTTCAGCCGGCACGAAATGCACCCGGCGGCCAGTTCGCAGTCGGTGCTGCTGGTGGACGACTCCGCCTTCTTCCGCAACATGCTGGCGCCGGTGCTGAAGGCCGCGGGCTATCGCGTGCGGCTCGCCACCAATGCGCAGGAAGGGCTCAATGCGCTGCGCTCGGGGCAGGACTTCGATGCCGTGCTGACCGACATCGAGATGCCGGACATGAATGGCTTCGAATTCGCCGAAACGATCCGCTCCGACCAGCGCCTCAACGCCATGCCGATCATCGCGCTGTCGTCGATGGTGTCGCCGGCCGCGATCGAGCGCGGGCGCCAGGCCGGCTTCCATGATTACGTCGCCAAGTTCGACCGGCCTGGATTGATCGCGGCGCTCAAGGAGCAGACCGGCGGAATCGATCGCGCGGCATGAGGGATTGAATGATGAACCAGAAACCCGAAACCATCGAAGGCGCGATGACCGAATACGTTACCGCGATGATTGGCGACCAGTTGTTCGGCCTGCCGATCGCGCGCGTGCAGGACGTCTTCATGCCGGAGCGGCTGACGCGGGTGCCGCTGGCGCCGGACGAGGTCGCCGGCGTCCTGAACCTGCGCGGTCGCATCGTCACCGCGATCGACATGCGCGCGCGGCTCGGGCTGCCGAAGGCGGAAACCGACAAGCCGCCGATGGCGGTCGGCGTCGATCTGCGCGGCGAATCCTACGGGCTGCTGATCGATTCCATCGGTGAGGTGATGAAGCTTCCGGACGACGGCCGCGAGGACAATCCGGTCAATCTCGATCCGCGGATGGCGCGCATGGCCTCCGGCGTGCATCGCCTGGACGGGCAGTTGATGGTGGTCCTCGATGTCGATCGCGTTCTCGAGATCGCGTCGGACAAGCTTGCCGCCTGAGCATGGGGTGCCGGTGGGCGCGGAAGCGCGACCGGAACGAAACTGAATTCAACTGACAGAGGTCGAGATGCAAACATGTCTGGTTGTCGATGACTCGAGCGTCATCCGTAAAGTGGCCCGGCGCATCCTTGAAGGACTCGATTTTCAGATCATCGAGGCCGAAGACGGCGAGAAAGCCCTCGACGCCTGCAAGCGCGGCTTGCCGGACGCGGTGCTGCTCGACTGGAACATGCCGGTGATGGACGGCTACGAGTTCCTGCGCAATCTGCGTCAGATGCCGGAGGGCGACAAGCCCAAGGTGGTGTTCTGCACCACCGAGAACGACGTCGCCCATATCGCGCGGGCGCTGCATGCCGGCGCCAACGAGTACATCATGAAGCCGTTCGACAAGGATATCGTGACGGCGAAATTCCAGGAAGTCGGTTTGATCTGATTTCGGGTCTTCGCGGTGGTCGGCTGGAATTTCGATTCCGCCGCGCGCGATCGATTGTGTGTAGCGTTTGGTGAGTCATGAGTATTGCTGTCGCGCGATCGTCGGCCCCTGATGCGGTGCGAACCGAGCCGCTGCGGGTCATGGTGGTCGACGATTCCGTGGTGATCCGCGGATTGATCTCGCGGTGGATCGAGGCCGAGCCCGACATGGTGGTCGCGGCTTCGCTGCGTACCGGGCTCGATGCCGTCAATCAGGTCGCGCGCGTCAATCCCGACGTGGCGGTCCTCGATATCGAGATGCCGGAGCTGGACGGCATTTCGGCGCTTCCGCAGCTGCTCGCGAAAAAGCGTGACCTGATCGTCATCATGGCGTCGACGCTGACGCGCCGCAACGCGGAAATCAGCCTGCGCGCATTGTCGCTCGGTGCGTCGGACTACGTGCCCAAGCCGGAAAGCACCCGCGCGCGGGATGCGGCGGATACCTTTCGCCGCGACCTGATCGAGAAAATCAGGCACCTCGGCGCAGGTCGCCGGCGGAAGGCGCAGCCGGCAACCGGCCCGTTGCTGGCTCCCGCTGCCGCACGCGCCGAAATCCCGTCGCGGATGCCGGGATCGCCGGTGCCGCCAGCGCTGCGGCCGTTCGGCCTGGCCGCGCCGCGGGCATTGCTGATCGGATCGTCGACCGGCGGTCCGCAGGCCCTGACGACGCTGATCGCAGGCATCGGCGCGATCATCGATCGCGTGCCGGTGCTGATTACCCAGCACATGCCGCCGACCTTCACCACCATCCTCGCCGAGCATCTCGCCCGCGCCGGCGGCCGGCCGGCCCATGAGGGCGTCGACCGCGAGCCGGTGGTGCCGGGCCGTGTCTATCTGGCGCCCGGCGGGCGCCATATGCGGGTGGTCAGGCAGGGGGCGGGTGCGTCGATCGCCCTGGACGACGGGCCTCCAGTCAATTTCTGCAAGCCCGCGGTCGATCCGCTGTTTTCCTCCGCCGTCGAGGTCTGGCAGGGCGCCATCCTGGCCGTGGTGCTGACCGGCATGGGCTCGGACGGCACCTGCGGCGGCCGCGAGATCGTGGCCGCGGGTGGCAGCATTATCGCCCAGGACGAAGCCAGCAGCGTGGTCTGGGGCATGCCCGGTGCCGCCGTCAATGCCGGCATCTGCTCGGCGGTGGTGCCGCTGGACCAGATCGCCGCCAAACTGCATCGCGTGTTTTCGGGAGACAGGACGTGACTCCGCTCGATTACGAATTTCTGCGGAAGTTCCTGAAGGAACGTTCCGGCCTCGACCTGTCCGCCGACAAGCAGTACCTCGTCGAAAGCCGTCTGACTCCGATCGCGCGAAAGGCGGGGCTGCCCGGAATCGGCGAACTGGTCCAGAAGATGAAGGGCGGATGCACCGGAACGATGTCGCGCGTGGTCGAGGCGATGACGACCAACGAGACGTTCTTCTTCCGCGACAAGGTGCCGTTCGATCACTTGCGCGACACCATTTTGCCCGAACTGCTGCGCGCGCGCGCCGGCCGCCGCAGCCTGCGCATATGGAGCGCCGCCTGCTCGACGGGGCAGGAGCCTTATTCCATCGCCATGGCGCTCAAGGAATACGGCGCCGAGCTGAGCGGCTGGCGGATCGAGATCGTTGCCACCGATCTGGCGCAGAGCGTGCTCGAGAAGTCGAAGGCGGGGATTTTCAGCCAGTTCGAGGTGCAGCGCGGATTGCCGATCCAGTTGCTGGTGAAGTACTTCAAACAGACCGGCGACATGTGGCAGCTCAATTCCGACATCCGCGCGATGGTGCAGTTCAGGCAGTTGAACCTGCTGGAGCCGTTCGAGCATCTCGGCATGTTCGATGTCGTGTTCTGCCGCAACGTGCTGATCTATTTCGATCAGGCAACCAAGATCGCGATATTCAGGCGGCTTGCGAAAGCGACCGAGCGCGACGGCTTCCTGATGCTCGGCGCCGCCGAGACGGTCGTCGGACTGAGCGATGCGTTCCGGCCCTATACGGATCGCCGCGGATTGTATTTCCCGAACCCGACGCCGGGCGCACCGTCGATCGTGCCGTCGGACAGGCCGGCGATGCCGTTGAGCCTGGTGTCGGCGGGGCGGTGATCCGTCACAGGATCGCGTGCGGCAGGAAGCGCGAACTGTCTCCGGTGACGGGGGTGGTGTCTTCGCGGATCGACAGGCCGCACGGCTGATCGCCGACGATCCAGCTTCCGATCACCGGGTATTGCCCGTCGAAACACGGCAGCAGCGCGAAAGCCTGGCGGACGAACCCTTCGCCGCCATAGGGCCCCGGCTGCTGTTCCAGCGCCGCGCCGGCGCTGACCAGTTCCACGTTCGCGCCTTCGCGCGAAAAGATCGGCTTGCGGACATAGGAATTGCCGAGCGACGCCGCGCCGGCATCGTCCTCGAAATAGGCCGGCAGCAGGTTGGGGTGATTTGGAAACATCTCCCACAGCAGGGGCAGGATGCCCTTGTTGGAGAGCACGAGTTTCCACGGCGGTTCGATCCATCGCGTCGATGCGGTTCGCACCTTGTTGCCGAACGCATCGCGCAGCATCCATTCCCATGGGTAGAGCTTGAACGCCAGCGCGATGGGCTCGTCGTCGAGGTCGACGAAGGTGCCCTTGCCGTCGATGCCGACGCTTTCGATCGCAAGCGCCGTGGTGGCAAGCCCCGCCTGGTGCGCGGTGTCCTCGAGGTAGTTCAGCGTCACCGCGTCCTCGGGATTGTCGTAGCTTCCGGTCAGATGCAGGTGCGCGCCGGGCGCGATCTGCCGCCAGCGTTCGATCAGCCGGTCGTGGATCGCGTTGAACTGGTCGGCGTTCTTCGGAATGATCTGGCGCGCGGCCGCCTGTTCGAGCCAGGTCCACTGGAAGACGGCGGCTTCGAAGATCGAGGTCGGCGTGTCGGCGTTGTATTCCAGCAGCTTCGCCGGGCCGCGGCCGTCGAAGCTGAAATCGAAGCGGCCATACAGGGTCGCGTCGTCGCGCTGCCAGCTCTCGGTGAGGATCGGCCAGCAGGCCGGCGGGATCTTGAGGCGGCGAAGCACGTTCTCGTCGCCCATGGCGCGCTCGACCAGTTCGAGGCACATGGCATGGATCTCGCCGGTCGGCGCTTCGATCTGGCACTCGATCTCGTCGAGCGAGAAGGCGTAATAGGCCCGCTCGTCCCAATAGCGCTCGCCGTCGGGGGTATGGAAGTCGAATCCGGCGGCTTCGGCTGTCGCCTGCCAGTCGTCGCGCTCGGGACAGGGGATGCGTCGCATGATGGATCAGCCGCCGCGTGAGAAATGCGAGGCGATGGCGTGGCCGAAACCGCCGAAGCCGCCACGGCTGGTCTGTCCCGTCTTGCCATGGAACGTCGGCACGGCCAGGCCCGAGGATGCGTGCCCTGCGGAGGAATGTCCTGCGGCATTGCCGCCATAGGCGTGGCGGTCGAAGAAGCTGCTGCGCGAGGCCCGCCACGAATGGGAGCTGCCCGACGACGATTGCTCCGAGCGGCATGCGGCCCGCTGTTCGGGGGGCAGGTTGGGATCGCTGGGATCGCATTTTTTTCCGCTCGGCATCAGGGCATAGGCCCCGCCGCCGATGGCCAGCGCGCCCATCAGCACCAGCGCGACCTGGCCGGATCGCTTGGAGGCCGGCGCCGTCTCGCCTGTCTTCGCCGAGGGCGGCTTGCGCTTTCCGAATTCGCGTCCCGCTTTCCTGGCCATGTCAGTAGATCATCGATGCGGCGTTGAGGGCACCGGCCGCGAGCGAGGACAGGCCGAGCCAGATCGCCGGCGCCAGTTCGCCCGCGGCGATGCGTTTCGACACGTCCGGCACCGGAACGCGGACAATGAAATAGACGACGATCTGGACGACCAGCGCGATCAGGCTCCAGATCGTGCAGTCGATCACGTTGGCCGCGTGGGTCATCGCGCTCACCACCGGCAGCGTGAAGCCGAGCAGGCTGAGGCCGAGCGAGATCGCGGCGCCCGGCACGTTGGCGCGGATCAGCGCGAATTCATCGTGCTGCGTCACGCGGGTGTAGACGAAGAGATAGAGGATGACGGCGACGAGCGCCGTGCAGAAGTAGACCAGGAAGGCCGGCAGCCCCGCCAGCGATTGCAGTATCATTCTGTCGCCCCCGAAAGTGACCCGCGCGTCGAACCGTGGCAGGTCGGCTGCGATCTGTCGGGCCAACCGGGGTGGCGGTTCAAGCGCGCAAACAAAAACCCCGCCATTTGCGGCGGGGTTCAGTCGGGAGGAGGAGCCTGGGGATATCCCGCGGCTCGCCGGAAAGGGATCAGGCCGAAATGCGGTCTTCGTCCTCGTGCGGCTCGCGCAACACGTAGCCGCGGCCCCACACGGTCTCGATGAAGTTGCGGCCCTCGGAGGCGTTGGCCAGCTTCTTGCGCAGCTTGCAGATGAAGACGTCGATGATCTTGAGTTCGGGCTCGTCCATGCCGCCGTAGAGATGGTTGAGGAACATCTCCTTGGTGAGGGTGGTGCCCTTGCGGAGCGAGAGCAGCTCCAGCATCTGGTATTCCTTGCCGGTCAGATGCACGCGCTGGCCGCCGACTTCCACGGTCTTGGTGTCGAGATTGACCACCAGGTCGCCGGTCTGGATCACCGACTGGGCATGGCCCTTGGAGCGGCGCACGATCGCATGAATGCGGGCAACCAGCTCGTCCTTGTGGAAGGGCTTGGTCATGTAGTCGTCGGCGCCGACGCCGAGACCCTTGACCTTGTCCTCGATGCCGGCGAGGCCGGAGAGGATCAGAATGGGTGTCTTGATCTTCGATACGCGCAACTGCTTGAGCACGTCGTAGCCCGACATGTCCGGCAGATTGAGGTCGAGAAGGATGATGTCGTAGTCGTACAGTTTGCCGAGGTCGACGCCTTCTTCTCCGAGATCCGTCGTATAGACGTTGAAGCTCTCGGATTTCAGCATCAGTTCGATCGACTGCGCGACGGCGCTGTCATCTTCTATCAGCAATACGCGCATGCCAGTCCCCTATCGTCGCCATTGCGGGCGTCAGGTCGTCCGCACTACCGGCGGCACTGGAAAACGCCTTCAACAACTGATTCGGATCCTGACGAGATATGGTTAACAAAACCTGATTCCGTTGCGCAAGCTCTATCGTGCAAATTTTGTCGAATCGCATTAAGATGTTGCGCAAAGGCGGCTTTTCTAATCCGTTCTCGTTCAAGTTTCGCATCAAGAGCCGGCGCTAACCGACTCTCGAGACTCACCCTTCTTTCTGTTGGGCAAGCGCTCTCAGTCACCAAAGACAGTGACGCAATGTTTAATGATGCGGGTAAACACGAAGTTAAGGGCCAAGGCGAAATACGCGGAAACTTAAGGTTTTCGACATGAAGGCACTCGCCGGGCAGATCGGCGAGATCGACGCCGTCAATATTTATGGCCGTGTGGTGGGCGTGCGCGGGCTGATGGTGGAGATCGCCGGCCCGATCCACGCGATGTCGGTGGGCGCGCGCATCGTCATCGAAACGGGAGCGGATCGCTTCATCCCCTGCGAGGTGATCGGCTTCACCGGGCACAACGCGGTGGTGATGCCGTTCGCGGCACTCGATGGCGTGCGCCGCGGCTGCCGCGCCGTCATCGCCAACGCGGCCAACCAGGTGCGGCCGTCGCCGGCCTGGCTCGGGCGGGTGCTCAATGCGATGGGCGAGCCGATCGACGGCAAGGGACCGCTGCCGCAAGGCATCGCGCCGGTGCCGTTTCGCAATGCCCCGCCGCCGGCCCATGCGCGCCGGCGCGTCGGCGCGCCGCTCGATCTCGGGGTGCGGGCGCTCAACACATTCCTGACCTGCTGCCGCGGCCAGCGCATGGGCATCTTCGCTGGCTCCGGCGTCGGCAAGTCGGTGCTGCTGTCGATGCTGGCGCGCAATGTCGATGCGGATATCTCGGTCATCGGCCTGATCGGCGAACGCGGCCGCGAGGTGCAGGAATTCCTGCAGGACGATCTCGGCGAGGAGGGGCTCGCCCGTTCGGTGGTGGTGGTGGCGACCTCGGACGAGCCCGCCCTGATGCGCAAGCAGGCGGCCTACCTGACGCTTGCGATCTCGGAATACTTCCGTGATGAAGGCAAGGACGTGATGTGCATGATGGACTCGGTCACGCGCTTCGCCATGGCGCAGCGTGAGATCGGGCTGTCGGCCGGCGAGCCGCCGACCGCGAAGGGCTACACGCCCACGGTGTTCACCGAACTGCCGAAGCTGCTGGAGCGGGCCGGGCCGGGCATCGGGGAAGGATCGATCACCGGCATCTTCACGGTGCTGGTGGACGGCGACGATCACAACGAGCCGGTTGCCGACGCGGTGCGCGGCATCCTCGACGGCCACATCGTGATGGAGCGCGCGATCGCCGAGCGCGGACGCTATCCGGCGATCAACGTCCTGAAGTCGGTGTCGCGCACCATGCCGCGCTCGGCCGATCCGGCGTTCCTGCCGGTCATCACCCGGGCACGCCAGACCATGGCGACCTATTCCGACATGGAGGAACTGATCCGGCTGGGAGCCTATCGCGCCGGGTCGAGCCCCGAGGTCGACGAGGCGATCCGGTTGCACGAGCCGCTGGAGGGGTTCCTGCGCCAGGCCAAGGACGAGGTCTGTGGATTGACCGAGGGCTATCGGCAACTCGATCAAATCCTCGGTTCTGTGGAAACGGAACGCTAACTTTGTCGCGCCATCATCCGCTCCGCAAGATTTGCCTGCCGGCGGGGCACTGGCGAGGGGGGTCCGGTTTCCGGAACGCCCGACACCAGCGGGGAGCCGGTGCCGTCCCGCCGTATTGCCGGGACTTCTGGGGAGTAGGAGTCGATGAAGTCACGTGAAACGCTAATCCGACTGAAGAAATTCCAGGTCGACGAGAAGCGCCGTCGGGTCGCGCAGATCGAAGGCATGATCGCCGAGTTTCAACGGATGACCGTGGAGCTTGAACGCGAGATCGAAACCGAGCAGGAGCGCGCCGGCATCAACGATCCGACTCACTTCGCCTATCCGACCTATGCCAAGGCGGCGATCCAGCGCCGCGAGAACCTGACCCGGTCGATCGACGAATTGCAGGCGCAGCTCGACGAGGCCAAGAACTCGCTGGCGGACGCTTTCGAGGAACTCAAGAAGGTCGAATTGCTGGACGAGCGTGACCAGGCGCGCGAACGCGCCGAAGAAAGCGCGCGCGAACAGGCCGAGCTCAACAATATCGGCCTGATGCGCTCGTCGCGTTACGGGGCGGTGGCCTGAGCCCGCCGCAGCCGCCACGCGCGGTCGCCGTTTCGGAAACCCGGGCTGATCGGCCCGGGTTTTTGCTTGGTGCGCTACTGTTTTGAAGCGCCGGTCGCTCGGTAGCGGCCACGCGCTGGAAATCCGAGTTGCGCCGTGACGCATCGCGCCTGCGCAAAAAGAAAAACGCCCGCGGGGAAACGGGCGTTTCTCTTTGTCGTATGTACCAGCTTGGGGGGACTGGCCACCGACATACTCACAAGGCGACTTTGGGGGGCAAGTTCAAGAGCCTCGTGAATTCCTCAAATCTCGTTCAGCGCACCACCATCGCGCCGCTGCTGCTCACCGTGACCGGAGCGCCGGCCTTGATGATGCGTGCCGTCTGCATGTTGGCGTCGGAGTTGATGCGGGCGGAGATGCCGAACCCGGCCACCGCGATTCCAGCCACGAGCGCCACGACCACGATCTTCAGGTGGGTCATGCGATCGGCACTGTAGATCGAGTGGTTCATGGAAGCCTCCTGCCGTTCTCCCTGTCATGGATTAGGTCGCGCCGTCTCCGTGGCAGGTTCAAACTCCTCGCCTCGCTTCTCGTAAAAAAGAACGTAGGAGGGCCGGAACGGTTCCGTAAGGCGGATCACAAGCCGGTGATAACAGTTGAAGTCACGCGATCGCCCGGCGCAGCTTTCAAATTTATCTTGTTAAATCAAATGTATACCGAAATGCCTGAGGTGGCCTGAAATCCGGCGTGAGGCTGCGGGCTGCGACAAAACGGTTGTCTGTGGCAAAAATATCCTGCCGGGAACGAGCTCCCGCCGGCCGGAACCGGAAGGTCCCGGTGGCGCTTTCGGGCTGTTTTTTCACTGTCCTCCCGCAGGTGGCGGAACCACGATAGGCCGTTGAGAAAGTCCCCGGCGGTCATTCCGGGGCGCGCCGAAGGCGTGAACCCGGAATCCCGCCGCGCAGATTTTCTTCGCATTTTGTTGGATTCCGGATCGCCGCTTGCGCGGCGTCCGGAATGACGACAGAGAGTTCTCCAACAGCCGGCTAAACGCTGCCGACCGTCTTCAGCCGTGCGCGGGGATGGATCTCGGCCTGCGACAGCACGCTGGTCTGGGAGCGGAAGCGTTCCACCAGCGAGCGAACGAAGGGGCGGATCGCGGTGGAGGTCACCAGCACCGGCGCTTCGCCCTCGCGGGCCGCCTGCTCGAAGGCGTCGCGCACCGCGACCATGAATTCCGACAGCTTCGACGGCTGCATCGCGAGGCTGCGCTCCTCGCCTTCGCCGATCAGGGACTCCGCGAAAGCCTGCTCCCATTTCGCCGACAGCGCGATCAGCGGCAGGTAGCCGTTCGCCGAGGCGTTCTGCGCGCAGATCTGCCGGGCGAGCCGGGCGCGGACGTGCTCGACGATGGTCGCCGGGTTGCGCGAGAACGCCAGCGCGTCGGCGATGCCTTCGAGAATGGTGGAAAGGTCGCGGATCGAGATGCGTTCGGCGAGCAGCAGTTGCAGCACGCGCTGGATGCCGGACACGTTGATCTGGCCCGGCACGATGTCCTTGACCAGTTCGCCTTGCTCCTTCGGCAGTTCCTTCAGGAGCTTCTGCACCTCGCCGTAGGACAATAGATCGGACATGTTGTTCTTGAGCAGCTCGGTGAGATGGGTCGACATCACGGTCGCCGCATCGACCACCGTGTAGCCCTTGAGCGTGGCTTCTTCCTTCAGCGCGGCATCCACCCAGGTCGCGGGCAGGCCGAAGGTCGGCTCGGTGGTGTGGATGCCCGGCACCGCGACCTGATTGCCGGCCGGGTCCATCACCATGTACTGGTTGGGCCAGACGCGGCCGTCGCCGGCATCGACCTCCTTGATCTTGATGACGTAGGAATTCGCCTCGAGCTGCACGTTGTCGAGAATGCGCACCGCCGGCATGACGAAGCCCATTTCGATCGCCATCGAGCGGCGCAGTGCCTTGATCTGCTCGGTGAGGCGATCGTGGCCGTCGGGGCCGTTGACCAGCGGCAGCAGCGCATAGCCCAGTTCGATCTTGAGATCGTCGATCTTGAGCGCTGCCGAGATCGGCTCTTCCGCCGCGTCGGTGGCCGCGGCGTCCGGCGGCGCGTCGGCGGCGGCGGCCTCGGCGGCGACCGCCTCGCGGCTGCGTTTGCGCGAGTGCCAGGCGAGCGCCGCGGCGCCGCTGCCGAGCGCAAGGAACGGGATCATCGGAATGCCGGGCAGGGCGGCCAGCACCAGCATCACCGCCGCCGACATGCCGAGCGCCTGCGGATATCCGGACAATTGCTTCATCAGCGCCTTGTCGGCGGCGCCGCTGACGCCGGCCTTCGACACCAGCAGGCCCGCCGCGGTGGAAACGATCAGCGCCGGCACCTGCGTCACCAGGCCGTCGCCGACGGTGAGCAGGGTGTAGGTGTGGGCCGCCTCGCCGAAGCCGAGACCCTGCTGGGCGACGCCGATCACGATGCCGCCGATCACGTTGATGAAGACCACGAGCAGGCCGGCGATCGCGTCGCCGCGCACGAACTTCGAGGCGCCGTCCATGGCGCCGAAGAAGCCGCTTTCATCTTCGAGCGCCTTGCGCCGCTCCTTCGCGGCCTTCTCGTCGATCAGCCCCGCGGACAGGTCGGCATCGATCGCCATCTGCTTGCCGGGCATGGCGTCGAGGTGGAAGCGCGCGGCGACTTCGGCGATGCGCCCGGAGCCCTTGGTGATGACGACGAAGTTGACGATGATGAGGATGCAGAAAACGATGATGCCGATGATGAAGTTGCCGCCCATGACGAAGCCGCCGAAGGCTTCGATCACGTGACCGGCGGCGGCGGTGCCCTCGTGGCCGTGCGACAGGATCAGCCGGGTCGAGGCCAGGTTCAGCGACAGCCGCAGCATCGTCGAGATCAGCAGCACGGTCGGGAAGGCGGAGAATTCCAGCGGCGCCTGGATGAACAGGGCGGTCATCAGGATCAGGATCGACAGCGTGATCGAGATCGCCAGGAACAGGTCCAGCACCACCGCCGGCAGCGGCAGGATCAGCACCACCAGGATGGTGAGGACGCCGATGGCGAGGGTGAGGTCGCCGCGCTTCAGCAGGCCGACGATGTCGGCAACGCCCGGAATGCCGCCGGCCGGCTTGCCGGCACCTTGCCCGATGGTCGCATCCGTCATGTCCGCCGCGCTCCTCCGACCCTGCCGCGCGCGGGCGCCAAAGGTCTGTGCGGCGGCCGCCGGGCCGCCGTTCCGAAACTGAGGTACCGCACTGGCGTCCACGGGCAGGCTCCCGTATTTCGCAGCCGACGACACTCATTCCACACTGGGCAAAATTTGCCCGGTGTATGGTTAGCAAAAGGTTAATTGCGGCCTCATGGACCGCGCCGCGCTGCTGTTGTGTCCGGCGGAATCCGCATGGCCCGTCCCTCAAAGGCGGGGCTTGATTTCGCGCAGGCCGGCGGGAATGGTGCGGCGTGGCAGATTTTTCTCAAACTCGCGTCGATTCGAGCCATTTCGCCCCCGATTCAAGACGGGCGTGGGCGCAACTTTTCGTGGCCGTCATTATCGGCTCGATCGGCAGCGTCGGCATGTGGTCGGTGGTGGTGGCGCTGCCGGTGGTGCAGGCGGAGTTCAGCGCCTCGCGGGGGGCGGCGTCGCTTGCCTTCACCATGGTGATGCTGGGCTTCGGGCTGGGCGGCGTGCTGACCGGCAAGATCACCGATCGGTTCGGCATCGTGACCGCCATCGCCGCCGGCATCGCGATCATGATGCTCGGCTATGTCAGTGTCGGCTATTCGGGCTCGCTGGTGCAGTTCATCCTCCTGCACTTCGCCATCGGGTTCGCCGCGTCGGCGACGTTCGGCCCGCTGATGACCGAAGCCTCGCACTGGTTCGACCGCTATCGCGGCCTTGCCGTCACCATCGCGGCGAGCGGCAACTATGTCGGAGGGGCGATCTGGCCGCCGATCTTCAACTGGGGCATCCAGACCTGGGGCTGGCGGACGACCCATATCGCGGTCGGCCTGTTCATCGGCGTCGCGATGACCATCGCGGTCCTGGTCCTGCGTCGTCTGGTTGGCGGCGCGGCGCGGCGAAGCCATCTGGATGCGCCGCCGCCGCGCATCGACCTGCGGATGGGAAACAACGCGCTGACGGCGATCCTCTGCCTCGCCAGCATCGCGTGCTGTGTCGCGATGTCGATGCCGCAGGTGCATATCGTCGCCTATTGCGGCGACCTCGGCTATGGCGCGGCGCGCGGCGCGGAGATGCTGTCCCTGATGCTCGGCTTCGGCATCATCAGCCGCATCGGCTCCGGAGTTCTGGCGGACAGGGTGGGCGGCCTGCGAACGCTGCTGATCGGATCGATCGCGCAAGGAACGGCGCTGCTGCTGTTCCTGTTCTTCGACGGCCTGACGTCGCTTTACGTCATCTCGGCGCTGTTCGGCCTGTTCCAGGGCGGCATCGTGCCGAGCTACGCGATCATCGTGCGTGAATCGATGCCGGCCCATGAGGCCGCGACCCGCGTCGGCATGGTGATCTTCGCCTCGGTGTTCGGGATGTCGCTCGGCGGCTGGATATCCGGCGTCATCTTCGATCACACCGGCTCCTACGGTGCCGCGTTCCTGAACGGCCTGGGCTGGAATGCCCTGAACATCACCATCGCCGTGACGCTTCTGCTGCGCGCCCGCAGCCGCATCGCGCTGGCGCCCCAGCCGACCTGAGCAAGCCGGCCTGAACAGCCGTCTTGCACGGGCGCGTCTCGGCACAGTGTCGTCGATTGCGCTGCTGCCATCGCCATTGTATGGGGTGGACCTACCGTCGTCGGCGAGGTCGGCGAGGGCCTGTAGCTCAATGGTTAGAGCCGGCCGCTCATAACGGTCTGGTTGC
>JAGRLZ010000195.1 GCA_020441545.1 Xanthobacteraceae bacterium
AACAGGCGCTCGCGCGAAACGACATCGGCCGGCATCACGGCGGCGCGTTCGCGCCGACGTCAAAGACCGAGCTTGCTCTTGAGCAGTTCGTTGACGGCCTGCGGGTTGGCCTTGCCACCCGAAGCCTTCATCACCTGCCCAACGAACCAGCCGGCGAGCGCCGGCTTCGCCTGCGCCTGCGCGACCTTGTCGGGATTGGCGGCGATGATGCCGTCGACGATGGTCTCGATCGCGCCCATGTCGGTGACCTGCTTCATGCCGCGCGCCTCGACCAGTTCGCGCGGATCGCCACCCTCCTGCCAGACGATCTCGAACAGATCCTTGGCGATCTTGCCGGAGATGGTGCCCTCACCGATCAGATCGACGACCGCGGCGAGCTGTGCCGACGACACCGGCGACGCGGCGATGTCCTTGCCTTCCTTGTTGAGGCGGCCGAACAGTTCGTTGATGACCCAGTTGGCGGCGAGCTTGCCGTCGCGCGCGCGGTTCGCAAGCCCCGCCAGCACGGCTTCGTAGAAGTCCGCGCTCTCGCGCTCGCCGACCAGCACGCTCGCGTCATAGGGCGTCAGGCCGAACTCGCCGACGAAGCGCGCCTTCTTCTGGTCGGGCAGCTCCGGCAGGTCCGCCTTGAGCGCATCGACATAGTCCTGCGTGAACTCCAGCGGCAGCAGGTCGGGATCGGGGAAGTAACGGTAGTCGTGCGCCTCTTCCTTGGAGCGCATCGAGCGCGTCTCGCCCTTCGCCGGGTCGTAGAGCCGCGTCTCCTGCTCGATGGCGCCGCCGTCCTCGAGGATGCCGACCTGGCGGCGCGCCTCGTACTCGATCGCCTGCCCGATGAAGCGGATCGAATTGACGTTCTTGATCTCGCAGCGGGTGCCGAACGGCTCGCCCGGCCGCCGCACCGAAACGTTGACGTCGGCGCGCAGGTTGCCCTTCTCCATGTCGCCGTCGCAGGTGCCAAGGTAGCGGAGGATGGTGCGCAGCTTGGCGACGTAAGCCTTCGCCTGCTCCGAGGAGCGGATGTCCGGCTTCGACACGATCTCCATCAGCGCGACGCCGCAGCGGTTGAGATCGACCAGCGTCATCGTCGGGTTCTGGTCGTGCAGCAGCTTGCCGGCGTCCTGCTCCAGATGCAGCCGCTCGATGCCGACGGAGATGCTGCCGCCGTCGTCGAGATCGACTGCGATCTCGCCCTCGCCGACGACCGGCGATTTGTACTGGCTGATCTGATAGCCCTGCGGCGAATCCGGATAGAAATAGTTCTTGCGGTCGAACACCGAGCGCAGGTTGATCTGCGCGTTCAGCCCGAGCCCGGTCCGCACCGCCTGCTTGACGCACTCCTCGTTGATGACCGGCAGCATGCCGGGCATCGCGGCATCGACCAGCGAGACGTGCGAGTTCGGCTCGCCACCGAACTGCGTCGAGGCGCCGGAAAACAGCTTGGCGTTCGAGGTCACCTGGGCGTGGACCTCGAGGCCGATCACCATTTCCCAGTCGCCGGTGGCGCCCTTGATGAGCTTTGCGGATTTGACGGGTGCGTTCATGGGGCGAGTTCTACAATGAACCGCCGTTCCCGCAAAGCCCGCCGGACGGCATGCCGGCGCGGACGGCGTCATCCGGGACTTGCGGCATGCTCAAAGTCGGATTTCGCCACGGTCGTGCTCGTCCCGGCCATGGCGAAAGCAACGGTTCTGTCAGAATGCAGGACCGCCCTACAGACTCTTCAGGAAATCCCGCATCGCCGGGTTGACGCGCAGGGCGTCGCGGCCGGCGGCGATCACCTCGTCCACCTGCCGCTGCGGCAGGTGGAAGCGGGTCGGCACCTTGCCAAGCTCGGCGGCGCGCGCCGGCTCGAGCTGGTCGAAGCCGACCCGGCCGATGAAGAATTTCAGGTCGCGGCAGTTCCAGCCGGCGGGCGCGCCATACCGCTTGCGGTCCGCCGCCGACAATCCGCAGCGCCAGCGCACCAGCGCGTTCCGCCAGTCCGTCATGGTGCGCTCGAACGCGATGTAGCTGGCGCCGACGCTGGCATCGATCGCGGTATCGGCCACCGCCTGCATCAGTTCGGCGCCGCTCGGACCTTCGGGCGTCCGCACCCAGTTGCCGGACAGCCCGGCCTTGGCATCGACCACCAGGAACATCGACCGCCGCAACCTCACCGCCTGCTGCGGCGTCAGCGGTCCGTACGGCGTATCCGACGATTCCCGCGAGATCGTGAAGCCGGCAAGGCCGTAATTGTCCACCAGGCCACCGTCGAGCAGCTTGATGTAGGGCACCTTGCCCTCGCGATAGCGCAGGATCGCGCTGGCGAACGAGCGCAGCATCGGCGAGGCGTTGCGGTTCGCCGCCGATCGCGTGATCCATTGCGGCAGCGGGTCGGTGCAGGTGCCGGGATAGGCTTTCACCACGATCGGCGCGAAGGCGACCGGCACCGCCGCCGAGGCCGCCACCGCATTCGACAGCGGGAATTTGGTCAGGTCGCTGCAGATCGCGGTGAAGGCGGTGGCGCCGAACACGAACGGCACGCGGTTGTAGATGTCGGAGGCATTGATCCAGACCCGCGGCGGCCCGACCGCGCGGAACTGGCCGTAGGTCGCGCCATGGAACAGATGCGCGTCGAGCCAGCGCGTCAGGCCCTGCTGGTCGTTGATACCACCGCCGAGCGCGCGCCCCATGGTGGCGAGCGACAAGGTGGTCTGAAGGCCCTCCTCGGCGTTCTGCAACAGGAAGCGCTCGCGGAAATCCGACAGCGCCGCGCGCTTCTTCAGGCCGTAATAGGCCGCGGTGACCGAGCCGCCGGACACGCCGGAAATGAAATCGAGCCGGTCGAGCAGCTTGTCTTTGGCGCGCGGCACCGGAATGTCATCGAAGGCCGACAGCACGCCGAACGAAAACGCCGCCGCCCGCGTTCCGCCGCCGGAGAAGGCAAGGCCGATCAGCATGTCGTCCTCGTCGGCGACCTCCTTGAAGCCGAGGTGGAGCTGATCGACGACGCTGCCATGCGCCGGTTCGTTGACCGGCGTATTGTGGACCGAGGCGCAAGCGCTCAGCCACGCGCTTGCGACCAGTGCCGCAAAATATTTCCCCCAGGGCGCCAAGATCTACCACCACCGCGGCGGCGCGAAACGGCCTGCGGCCTGCTCGATCACCTCGCCGACCGAGAACAGCGTTTCCTCGTCGAACGGCCGGCCGATCAGTTGCAGCCCGAGCGGCAGTCCTTGCGCGTCGCTGCCGGCCGGCACCGCGATGCCCGGCAAGCCGGCCATGTTCACGGTCACCGTGAAGATGTCGTTGAGATACATCTCGACCGGATCGGCGCCCGCCTTCTCGCCGATGGCGAACGCCGCCGACGGCGTCGCCGGCGTCAGGATCGCGTGGACGCCTTGCGCGAAGCAATCCTCGAAGTCCTTCTTGATGAGCGTGCGCACCTTCTGGGCGCGTAGGTAGTATGCGTCGTAGTAGCCGGCGGACAGCACATAGGTGCCGATCATCACCCGCCGCTTGACCTCGGCGCCGAACCCCGCCGCGCGGGTGTTCTCGTACATCTCGACGATGTTGCCGCCGGGCGCGCGCGCGCCGTAGCGCACGCCGTCGTAGCGGGCGAGATTGGACGAGGCTTCGGCCGGCGCGACGATGTAATAGGCCGGCAGCGCGTATCTGGTGTGCGGCAGCGAGACCTCGACCAGTTCGGCGCCGGCGGCCTTCAGCCAGTCGGCCCCCTGGGTCCATAGCTTCTCGATCTCCTGCGGCATGCCGTCGAGGCGGTATTCCTTCGGAATACCGATCCTGAGGCCCTTGACCGACCTGCCGACCGCGGCCTCGTAGTCCGGCACGTCGCGGTCGACCGAGGTGGTGTCCTTGGGGTCGTGGCCCGCCATCGAGCGCAGCAGGATGGCGCTGTCGCGCACGGTGCGCGCGAACGGCCCGGCCTGGTCGAGCGAGGACGCGAACGCCACGATGCCCCAGCGCGAGCAGCGGCCATAGGTCGGCTTGATGCCGACAATGCCGGCGAAGGCCGCCGGCTGGCGGATCGAGCCGCCGGTGTCGGTGCCGGTGGCGCCGAGGCACAGGCCCGCCGCGACCGCCGCCGCCGAGCCGCCGGACGAGCCGCCCGGCACCAGCTTCGCGTCCGACCCTTCGCGCCGCCACGGATTGACGGCGGGACCGAAGCACGAGGTCTCGTTGGACGAACCCATGGCGAATTCGTCGTTGTTGAGCTTGCCGAGCATCACCGCGCCGTCGCGCCAGAGCTGGGTGGTGACGGTGGACTCGTAGGTCGGCGTGAAATCGTCGAGAATCTTCGAGCAGGCGGTGGTGCGCACGCCCCTGGTCGCGAACAGATCCTTGACGCCGAGCGGAATGCCGGCGAGCGGGCCGACCTCGCCTTTCGCGATCTTCTCGTCGGCGGCGCGGGCCATGGCACGCGCCTCGTCCGGCGTCTCCAGCACATAGGTGTTGAGCGCGCGCGCCTGCGCCATGGCGGCGAGATGCGCCTCGGTGAGTTCGAGCGAGGTGAAGGATTTGTCCGCGAGGCCGTCTCGAGCCTGCGCGAGCGTCAGCGTGGTGAGGTCCGTCATTTCACAACCGGGCTGCAGAAGAAGGGCGACAACGTCTTGTCGTCGGCGGGATCGTCGCGCACGGCGGCACGCGCGCCCCGCGCCTTGTCGGCGGCCTCCAGCGCGTCGAGCGCGGCATCCATCGCCTTGTCGGGATCGGCATCCTTACCCTGGCGGCGGACCGCGTCGACATACGCCATGTAAGCCTGATAGGCGGTCTCGTCATCGCACAAGAGGCACATCGGACATCACTCCCGCAACGCCGTCACTCGACGACCTTGGGCACCAGGAAGAAATGGTTCTCCGGCGCCGGCGCATTGGCCACGATCTGGTCGGCGATCTCGCCGTCATTGACCGCGTCGGCGCGCTTCTTCATGTCCATCGGCGTCACCGAGGTCATCGGCTCGACGCCCTCGACATCCACCTCCGACAGTTGCTCGACGAACGCCAGGATCGCGTTCAGCTCGCCCTGCAAGTGAGGAACCTCGTCATCGGTGACCGCGATGCGCGCGAGATGCGCGATGCGGCGGACGGTGGCGGCGTCGACTGACATGATAAAGCCTCTCGGGCGCGGAAAAACAGGCCGGCGCGATCCGGCCGGCATTGCCCCTCGCCTATAGCAGACGGAGCTTTTGCGCCGCAACCGCGCGTCAGCCGGCGATCCGGCTCAAGCGGTTCAGCGCCGCCCCCGCCAGCGCGCGGGTCAGGTCGGCGGCCGGCATGTCGTGGCCCAGCGCCACCGCCTGCCCGGCCCACAGATTGGTGAAGTCGGCCTTGCCCTGCTTCTCGGCTTCCGCCTTGAGCGGGCCGAACGCCGCCGAGGCATGGGGGAAGCCGGGCGTATCGGCGGTCACCGGCCCCAGCTCCCGCATCGCCCGGTTGACGAGGCCGCGGGCCGCCCGCCCCGTCATCACGTTGGTGATGGCAGTCATGCCGTCCTGCGCCTGCGCCAGGTTCCGCCGGATGATGGCGCTGACCTTCGATTCCGGACAACGCAGGTAAGCGGTGCCGATCTGCACGCCGGCGGCGCCGAGCGCGAAGGCGGCGGCGATGCCGCGCCCGTCGGCGATGCCGCCGGCCGCGATCACCGGCACCCGCACCGCGTCCACCACCTGCGGCACCAGCGCAAAGGTTCCGGGCTGGGTGGCGATGTCGCCGGTCATGAACATGCTGCGGTGGCCGCCGGCCTCGGCGCCCTGGGCGATGATCGCGTCGACGCCGCGCTCCTCCAGCCACACCGCCTCCTTCACGATGGTGGCGGAGGCGATGACGACGCAGCCGGCGGCCTTCACCCGCGCCAGCAGCTTCTCCTCCGGCAGGCCGAAATGGAAGCTGACGACCTCGGGCCTGACGGCCTCGACCACCTCGCACATCGCCGCATCGAACGGCGCCCGGGCGGCCGCCGGCAGGGCCATCGCGGGATCGAGGCCGTGCTCCCTATAATAAGGTGCAAGGCGTTCGCGCCATGCCGCCACGCGCGCCGGATCGGGCGCGACCGGCGTGTGGGCGAAGAAGTTCATCGACACCGGCGCGGAAACCTGCTGGCGGAAGATATTGACCTCGTCGCGCGCCTTGTCCGGCGACAGCATCGCGCAGGGCAATGCGCCCAGCGCGCCGGCTCTCGCGGCGGCGATCGCCAGTTCATGGTCCATGGCACCGGCCATCGGCGCCTGCACGATGGGAAGGTCGATCTTGAAGAGGTCGAGAAGTCGGCGGTCGGGCCACATGGCGGATGTCCTTGCGTGATGTCCCCGGTCTCGCAAATCCCGCGCCATGAGGCAATGCGACGTTGGCCGGGAGTTCGATCCGTCCCGACGCCCCCGCCCGCATGGCGACCCTTCGTGCCCCGGAGCAGGCAGCAGGTGCCAGATCGCGACGGCCATGATATGCGGGAACGCATGTCCGCTCCCGTCCTTCCACTGATCGAAGCCGCAAACGTCTGGCCTGCGCGCGGCGCCCTGATCGGGCTCGATCTCGGCACCAAGACCGTCGGCGTCGCCGTGTCCGATCCCGACCGCCGGCTCGCGACCGGCGTGGAAACCCTGCGCCGCAAGGCGTTCACGGCGGACGCGGCCAGGCTTGTCGCGATTGCGGCCACGCGCAATGCGGCCGGCTTCGTGCTCGGCCTGCCGATCAACATGGACGGCAGCGAGGGGCCGCGCGCGCAATCGACCCGTGCCTTCGCCCGCAATTTCGCCCGCCTCACGGATTTGCCGATCGGGCTCTGGGACGAACGGCTCTCGACCGCGGCGGTCGAGCGCGAACTGATCGCCGCCGACGTCAGCCGCGCCAGGCGGGCCAGGGTGATCGACGAGCACGCCGCCATCTTCATCCTGCAGGGCGCGCTCGACCGGCTCGCCGCGCTGCGCCGCTGACAAGGATACGCACGTCCCATGCTGACGGTGTTTGCCGCCCTGGTCCCGGTGTTCCTGCTGATCGTGCTGGGCTACGTCCTGCGCCGCATCCTGCTGCCGCAGGACGCGCACTGGATGGGGCTCGAACAGCTCGTCTACTACGTGCTGTTTCCCGCGCTGCTGATCGAGACGCTCGGCCGCGCCAATCTCGCCTCGGTGCCGGTCGGCGGCGTCGGCGGCGCCCTGCTGCTGTCGGTGCTGCTGATGTCGGGGCTGTGCCTTGCGATCCGCCCGTTCCTGGCTCGCACCATGAATGTCGACGGTCCCGCCTTCACCTCGGTGTTCCAGGGCACGGTGCGGTGGCAGACCTTCGTGGCGCTCTCGGTCGCCAACACGCTGTTCGGCGACCGTGGACTGGCGCTCGCCTCGGTCGCGATGGTGGCGATGATCCCGATGATAAACGTGCTGAGCGTCTCGGTGCTGGCGCATTTCGCTTCGCCGCAACGGATGTCGTGGGCCTCCACGCTGATGGCGATCGCGCGCAACCCGATCATCTGGGGCTGCGTCATCGGCCTCGCGATCAACCTGACCCACCTGCCGGTGCCGCGCCCGCTCTACGATTTCGCCGCCTCGCTCGGGCGCTGCTCGCTGGCGATCGGGCTGCTGGTGGTCGGCGCCGGCCTCCATGTCGAGGGCCTGTTGCGGCCGCGCCCGGCCGCGATGCTGACGGTCGTCCTCAAACTGGTCGCGATGCCGGTGCTGGCGATCTCGCTCGGCCTCGCCTTCGGGCTGTCGGGCTCGAACCTCGCCGTGGTCGCGTGCTGCGCCTCGGTGCCGAGCGCCTCCAACGGCTACGTGCTGGCGCGGCAGATGGGCGGCGACGCATCGCTGCTGGCGCAGATCCTGACGTGGCAGACCATCCTCGCCGTCATCACCATGCCGGCGTTCATCACCTTCGCGGGATGACCTGCGCCGAAATTCAGGGATGGGTGGCGAGCCACATGGTCTGGATCGTCGCCGCCAGGTTGTTCAGCGCGTGCAGCGCCACCGTCAGCCAGGTCGATCCGGTGCGGTAGCGCAGATAGCCGAACAGCAGGCCGATGCTCATGATCTCGGCGAAGAAGAACCAGTCGTATTGCAGGTGCATCGCCGTCCACACCAGCGACGACAGCACGATCGCGCCGGCGGGGCGCAGGAACGACTCGGACCAGCCGCGATAGAGAAAGCCGCGCGCGAGGAATTCCTCGCTGACCGGGGCGGCAATGCAGAAAGCGACCACCAGCAGCCACAGCGCGTTGTCGGCCTGCGCCGATTTCAGCACCTCGACCATGAAGCTCGACGTCACCTCGCGCCCGAGCGCGCGCGACACCAGGTCCCAACCCGTCACCAGCACGATCAGGGCGACGAGCCCGATCGCCGCGTTTTTCCATGCGGTCCGGCGCAGGCCGAGGTAATCGGCAAACGGCACGCCGGACATGCGCGTCGCGACCCAGATCGCCAGCAGCACCGCCGGCAGGCCGGCAACGACCGACGCGGAGATGGCGACGCCGCCGCCGATCAGTTGCGGCAGAGCGGACAGTTCGAACGGCCCCGGCTGGCGCAGCGCCAGCCAGATCACCACCGTGAGCTGGCCGAGGAACATCGCGGCGAAGATCAGCAGGCCCCACAGGCTGGTGCCGATGAATTTCCACGCGCGCGGCGGGCGTTTCGCAGGCAGGGTCGGCGGAGCCGGATTGTCGGTGGGATCGAGGACGCTCATCGGCACACCGTGGCGAGGAAACCTTACCAAACCGTGGCGCCAGCTATCACCGTCATTCCAGGACGCGAGCAACCGCGCGCGAGCCCGGAATGACGGCGGATATGTTGCGGTTCGCCTTCGCTGTCAGACCAGCGCCCGCTCCAAAAGGCCGCGCGCGTCGGCGTCGCTCAGGTTGGCGGAGCCGTAGAGCGGCGCGTGCTCGTGCTGCAGCCGGGTCGCGGCGAACAGGTCGGCGTGCTTCGGATGCACCTCCTGCAAGGCGGCCGCCGCCGCGATCTGCGCCAGCTTCTCCACCGCGATGCGCGCGGTGCGCTCGGCGTCCGGCTGCCGCAGCGCCTTGACGACGCCGGCGATGGCCTCGGCCGCGCCAGGCAGGCCGTCCGTCGTCTCGTTGAGATGCTTCAGCACGATCTCGGTGCCGTCGGGCTCGCGCGACAGCGCACGCAGCACGTCGAGGCACATCACATTGCCCGAACCTTCCCAGATCGCATTCACCGGCGCCTCGCGATAATGCCGCGCCAGGATGCCTTCCTCGATGTAGCCATTGCCGCCAAGGCACTCCATCGCCTCATAGAGGAAGCCCGGCGCGCTCTTGCAGATCCAGTATTTGATGACCGGCGTCAGCAGCCGCATATAGGCGGCCTCGGTCCTGTCCAGGGGGGTGCGATCGAAGGCGCGGCACAGCCGCATCACCAGCGCGGTGGAAGCCTCCACATGCAGCGCCATGTCGGCAAGTACGGCCTTCATCAGCGGCTGGTCGGCGAGATGCTTCTGGAACACGCTGCGATGACGGGTGTGGTTGATGGCGTGCGCCAGCCCCGAGCGCATCAGGCCCGCCGACGACAGCGCGCAATCCTGCCGCGTCAGCGACACCATCTCGATGATGGTGCGCACGCCGCGCCCCTCCTCGCCGAGCCGCAACGCATAGGCATTGTGGAATTCGACTTCCGACGATGCGTTGGAGCGGTTGCCGAGCTTTTCCTTGAGGCGCTGGAAACGGATGCCGTTGACCGAGCCGTCCGGCGCGAAGCGCGGCATGAAGAAACAGGTCAGCCCGCCCTCCGCCTGCGCCAGCACCAGGAAGGCGTCGCACATCGGCGCCGACATGAACCACTTGTGGCCGGTGATGCGATAGGCGTCGCCGTCGCGCACCGCGCGGGTGATGTTGGCGCGCACGTCGGTGCCGCCCTGCCGTTCGGTCATGCCCATGCCGATGGTCATGCCGCGCTTGGTCCACCACGGCACGAAGTCCGGATCGTAGCTGCGGGTGCTGATGACCGGCATCAGCCTGGCCTTGAGTGCGGGATCGACGCCGAGCGCGCCGACCGCCGCGCGCGTCATGGTGATCGGGCACAGATGCCCGGATTCCACCTGCGCGACGATGAACAGCCGCGCGCCGCGCTCCACCTCGGAGGCGCCGCCGGCCGCCTCGCCGGTCGCCGTCCATGTCGAATTGTGGATGCCGGCATGGGCGCTGTGCGCCATCAATTCGTGATAGGCTGGATGGAATTCGACCTGATCGCGCCGGAAGCCGCGCGCGTCGAAGGTCTTCAGCTTCGGCGTGTTCTCGTTGGCGAGACGGCCGCGCTCGATCATCGCCGCCGATCCCCAGTGCTTGCCGAACGCGGTGAGGTCACCCGCCGCATCCGCGCCGCCATTGGCCGCGACCGCATCCGCCAGCGGACGATCCTGCGCGAACAGGTTGACGTCCTCGAACGGCGGCGACTGGTTGAAGACGTCCTGCGCGGCGGCAAGCGAAACCTGCGTCATAATCCCGACTATCCCTTTTGAAATCGACTGACCCGGCAATTATTGTATGTCATACAAACAAACTGTCAAACGGGTTTTGCGGCAGCCGTGACGGCTCTCGAGCCGCCGCCGATGGGCCCTTCCCGACATGTCTGACACGACACTCCGCCCACCGCATGAAAAACGCCCCCGCCGCCCTTCAGGCTTCGATGCATCGATGGCCGGAACGGCCGGCATGCCTGCAACCTTGGCTGCTACTTTGGCTGCTACCTTGTCTGCGTGGCGGCGGGCGGCGGCGCGACAGGAAAATTGTAAGGCCTGCCGCCTTTTCCGGGCAGCGAATAGTGCCACCATTCGAGGCGGTAATTGACGAAGCCATGCCGCGCCATCACCGCCACCAGCCGGTCGCGCCATTGCCGCTGCTCCAGCGTCAGCGCGCGCGAAGCGGTGTGCGCACGGGCATCGGAGCAGTCATAGCCGGTCCCCATGTCGACGCTGTTGTCCGGCGCGCGGCGGCCGGCGTCGGCGGTGCAATCGCCATAGTCGGCGCGAGGATCGAACGGCGGCACGGAAGCGGCGGGCAGTTTCACCAGGGTGAGGTCCACGGCCTTGCCGGTGGAGTGGCCGGAGCGCCGCGCGATATAGCCGAGACGGAACAGGTCAGCCTTGTTCATCTTCGGGTTGTAGCGGCGTTGCGCCGCCGTTTCCCTGCCGTCCTGCGCCCAGGCATACATGTCATCGACCGCGCGCTGCGGGCGATAGCAATCGTAGACCTTCAGCGACAGGCCTTGCGGTTTCAACTCGGCCTGCACGCGCTTCAGCGCATGGCCGACCGCGCGGGTGACGATGCATTCCGCCGCCTCGTAGCCTTTGAGGACATGACCGGCGAAGTTGTTGGTGGTCGCATAGCGGATGTCCTGGATGATGCTCGGGTCGATGCTGCGCAGGTGGACGAAGCTTCCCGGCATGGTCTGCGCGGCGGCCGGCGCCGCCAGACCCGCAACAGCGGCGGCGATCGCGGCCAGTTGCGCGAGCCGCGTCAACGCACCGGCTCGGCATTGACGACGAGGCGCGAGATCGCCGTGTCGGTATACTTGCTGCCGGGCCAGACCTCATCGACCACGAACTTCACCCAATAGGCATCGACCGGCCGGCCGAGATGCAGGGTCTCCGCGCCCAACCGATCGGCGAGCGTGAATGTCCGCGTCTCGCCTTGCGAGAACTCCACCCGCAGGCGCCGCACCCGGCCGTTCTTGCGGAAGATGTCGCGGTTCTTCTGATAGCCGTTGCGCAATCGGATGGCATCGATCCGGCGCAAACCGTCGAACTCCACCGTGACCCACTCCCCGACGCCCTCGCCCGCGCGCCCTTCCACCCAGGCGGTGTCGTGGCCCGCCTCGAACAAATGCTCGGGACCGTAGGAATTGCCGAACTGCGACGACAGCACCGAACTGACGCAGTAGTTTTCGCCGCCGTTGCGCGCGCAGCGCTCATGCGGCGAGCCGGGACGCGGCGGCCGCGCCGCCCGCAGGAGGTTTGGCGCAACCCCGGAGCCGGCATTCTTGGAGCCGGCATTCTTGGAGCTACCGTCATTGGGGCCGACATTCGCAACCACCGTCTTGGTCGAGTTCTCGGCCGGCGATGCGGCAGCCGGCACCGCACTGCCCGCGCCGGCGAGGAATATCCGGCCGCCGAGCGTCTGGTCGTAATAGGCCGGTGTCTGCTCGTGCGGCGACGGCTGGCCGAAGGTATCCGTCGCCGTCAGCGCCAGTGCGGCGACCCGCTCGCGCGTTTCCACCGCGACATCGCCGAGATGCAGGCCCGGCTTGACGATCTCGCGCGCGAAGATGCGGGTGAACACCGAGTTCGGCGAGGGATCGCTGTTGTTGAGGCGATCGAGCGCCGACTGGCCGATCCCGGCCGAATAGATCATGAAGATGCCGCGCGCGGGCCGCGCATCGGCGAGGCCGCGCGCATTGCCGATCGAGCGCCCGGCGGCCCGCGGAAACGGATTGTCCCGGCAGGCGTCGATCACCAGCAGCGCGACCCGCGGCGACTTCGCCTGAATTTCGGCGATCAGATCCGGCTCGGCGATCGACGCGCCGCGAATGCGCGCTTCCGCTCCTTCCGACACCGCCGGCACGTCGCTCGGCACCAGGTAATTGACGCCGCCGATCGCGACGCCGTGGCCGGCATAGAAGAAGGCTACCGTGTCGCCCGGCGCGATCTTCGCCGTCACCTGTGCGAGCTTGTCGATGATCCCCTGCCGGCCGAGGTTGGTGCCGAGCACCACCTCGAAGCCGAGCGAGGACAGCGCCGCGCCGATGGTCCGGGCGTCATTGGCCGCCTTCCGCAACTGCCGGCTCGCCGGCATATTGACGTACAGGTCGTTACCGATCACCAGCGCCAGGCGGCGCTCGGCGCGGGCCGCCCCGCCCGGAACGGCAAGCCCGGCGGCAACCGCAACCAACAACAACAGGCATCGCAGCAGCATCGCGTATTACATCCCTTGGAAAGGCAAGCGACCTTATCCGAATTCGCGCGCGCGCGAAAACGGCGGCGCCTCACGCATTCCGCACAGTTGTCGGGGATAACCCGAAATGCCGGAAATCGGCCTTGCCCGCCCCAGGCCCAGCGCATATAGCTCTTGCTTTAATGACCAGCGCGACAAAATCGACCTTTGTCCTCAATCACCGGCATCTGCTGGGGATCGAGGGACTTTCGGCATCCGACATCACCGGCCTGCTGGACCTGGCCGAGGAATATGTCGAACTGAACCGGCAGGTCGACAAGAAGCGCACCAGCCTGCGCGGCCGCACCCAGGTCAACCTGTTCTTCGAAGCCTCGACGCGCACGCAGTCGTCGTTCGAACTGGCCGGCAAGCGGCTCGGCGCCGACGTCATGAACATGTCGGTGTCGTCGTCCTCGATCCGCAAGGGCGAGACGCTGCTCGACACCGCGGTGACGCTCAACGCCATGCATCCGGACATCCTCGTGGTGCGCCATCACGCTTCCGGCGCGGTGGAACTGCTGGCGCGCAAGGTCGACGGCTCGGTGGTCAATGCCGGCGACGGCTCCCACGAGCATCCGACCCAGGCGCTGCTCGACGCGCTCACCATCCGCCGCAACAAGGGCCGCCTCGAAGGGCTGCTGGTCGCGATCTGCGGCGACGTGATGCATTCGCGCGTGGCGCGCTCCAACATCATCCTGCTGAACGCGATGGGCGCGCGGGTGCGGGTGGTCGGGCCCTCCACGCTGCTGCCGAGCGGCATCGAGCGGCTCGGCGTCGAGGTCGCGCGCAACATGCGCGACGGACTCGCGGACGCGGATATCGTGATGATGCTGCGCCTGCAGCGCGAACGCATGAACGGCTCGTTCGTGCCGTCGAGCGAGGAATACTTCCAGTTCTTCGGCCTCGACCAGCAGAAGCTGGCTTATGCCAGGCCGGATGCGCTGGTGATGCATCCGGGCCCGATGAATCGCGGCGTCGAGATCGACTCCATCGTTGCCGACGGCACCCGCTCCCTGATCCGCGAACAGGTCGAGATGGGCGTCGCCGTGCGCATGGCGGTGCTCGAGGCGCTGGCCCGCAACCTGCCGAATGCGTGACGCCATGCCGAACGATCACCGCCCGATCCTGCTCGCCAACGCCCGCCTGGTCGATCCCTCGCGCGATCTCGACGCACGCGGCGACCTGCTGATCGCCGGCGGCGTCATCCGCGATACGCGCAAGGGGCTGGCCGCCGCGGGCGTGCCGGACGGCACCGAGATCGTCGACTGCGCCGGCATGGTGGTGGCGCCCGGCCTGATCGACATGCGCGCCTTCGTCGGCGAACCCGGCGCCGGCCACCGCGAGACCTTCGCCTCCGCCAGCCAGGCGGCCGCGGCCGGCGGCATCACCACCATCATCTGCCAGCCCGATACCTCGCCGGCGATCGACAACTCCGCAACGGTGGATTTCGTCCGCCGCCGCGCCCGCGACAACGCCATCGTCAACATCCACCCGATGGCGGCGCTGACCAAGGGCATGGAAGGCCGCGAGATGACCGAGTTCGGCCTGCTGCTCGCAGCCGGCGCGGTGGCCTTCACCGATGGCGACCGCAGCGTGATGGATGCGCAAATGATGCGCCGCGCGCTCACTTATGCCCGCGACTTCGGTGCGCTGATCGTGCATCACACCGAAGACCCCAACCTCGCCGGCGAAGGCGTGATGAACGAGGGCGAGTTCGCCACGCGCCTTGGCCTGGTCGGCGCGCCGGCCGCCGCCGAAGCCGTGGTGCTGGAGCGCGACATGCGGCTGGTGGCGCTGACCGGCGGGCGCTATCACGCCGCATCCGTCACCTGCCGCGACTCGCTTGAGATCTTGCGGCGCGCGCGCGAGGCCGGCCTTGCCGTCAGCGCCTCGGCATCGATCAACCACCTGACGCTGAACGAAAACGACATCGGCCCCTACCGCACCTTCCTGAAAGTGTCGCCGCCGCTGCGCACCGAGGACGACCGCCGGGCGCTGGTGGAGGCGCTGGCATCGGGGCTGATCGACGTCGCGATGTCGGACCACAACCCGCAGGACGTCGAGACCAAGCGGCTGCCGTTCTCCGAAGCCGCCGCCGGCGCCATCGGCCTCGAAACCATGCTGCCCGCCGGCTTGCGCCTGGTGCACAGCGGCGGGATCGATTTCGGGACGCTGATCCGCGCGATGTCCACGCGCCCGGCCGAACTGCTCGGCCTGCCGGGCGGAACCCTGCGCGCCGGCGCCGCCGCCGACGTCATCGTGATCGATCCCGACATGCCGTGGGTGCTCGATCCGACGGAACTGAAATCGCAGAGCAAGAACACGCCGTTCGACGAGGCGCGCTTCTCGGGCCGGGTGATGCGCACCATCGTGAGCGGGCACACGGTATTTCAATTGACGTGAGACTCTGGAAATCTTCGAGATACGACCTTCTCCGTCATGCCCGCGAAGGCGGGCATCCAGTAACCACCGCGTTCGCGATAAGATAATGACGTCAGTGAAGACTGGATCGCCCGGTCAAGCCGGACGATGACGTCGTGACTGGATTAGCCGCCGTGCCATACGATACCCTACAGGAATGCTGATGCTGACATCTCCTTACGTCATGGCCGTTCTTGCCCTTGTCGTCGGCTACCTGTTCGGCTCGATCCCGTTCGGCATGATCCTGACGAAGATCGCCGGCACGCAGGATCTGCGCTCGGTCGGCTCCGGCAATATCGGCGCGACCAACGTGCTGCGCACCGGCCGCAAGGGCCTGGCCGCCGCGACGCTGCTCGGCGACATGCTGAAAGGCACCGTGGCCGTTATCATCGCCGGCCACTTCGGCGGACCGAACGCTGCGATGCTCGCCGCACTCGGCGCGTTTCTCGGCCACCTGTTTCCGGTCTGGCTCGGCTTCAAGGGCGGCAAGGGCGTCGCGACCTATATCGGCGTGCTGCTCGGCCTGTTCTGGCCGGGCGCGATCGCCTTCTGCCTGATCTGGCTGGTGGTGGCGTGGTGGACCCGCTACTCGTCGGGCGCGGCGCTGGTGGCAAGCGCGCTGACGCCGGCGCTGCTCCTGCTCGACGGCCATCGCGATCTCGCGGCACTGTTCCTGATCCTGTCGGCGCTGCTCTGGATCATGCATCGCGGCAACATCGCCCGGCTGCGCGCCGGCACCGAAGGCAAGATCGGACAGAAGGGATAGCAACTTCCGGTTGTCCCCTCGCCCGAGTTGCGCAATGCTGCGCATCGGGGGCGAGCAACGTGCAGACGCAGACTTCGAGCATCGTCAGGCTGAGCGACGACCAGCGCATCGACTGGCTTCGCCTGATCCGCAGCGACAATGTCGGCCCGCGCACCTTCCGTTCGCTGGTCAATCACTTCGGCAGCGCCCGCGCCGCGCTCGACCGCCTGCCGGAGCTTGCCCGCCGCGGCGGCGCGGTCCGTCCGGGCCGCATCTGCGGTCACGACGAGGCGTTGCGCGAACGCGAAGCGGGCCGCAAGATCGGTATCGCGCTGGTGGCGCCCGGCGAACCGGGCTATCCGCCGCGCCTCGCCGCGATCGACGATGCCCCGCCGCTGCTCGGCGTGCGCGGCAACATTGCCGCGATGGCCCGGCCGATGGTCGCCATCGTCGGCTCGCGCAATGCATCGGGCGCCGGCCTGAAATTCGCGCAGGTGCTTGCCCGCGACCTCGCCGGGGCCGGCTTCGTGATCGCATCCGGCCTTGCCCGCGGCATCGATCACGCCGCCCATCGCGCAAGCCTCGACAGCGGAACGCTGGCGGCGCTCGCTGGCGGCCACGATCGCATCTATCCGCCGGAGCATGGCGAATTGCTGATCGACCTGCTGCAGGCGGGCGCGGCGATCTCGGAAATGCCGCTGGGCCATGCGCCGCGCGGGCGCGATTTCCCGCGCCGCAACCGGCTGATCTCCGGCGCGGCCCTCGGCGTCGTCGTGGTGGAGGCGGCGCATCGTTCCGGCTCGCTGATTACCGCGCGCGTCGCCGCCGAACAGGGACGCGAAGTCTTCGCCGTGCCGGGCTCGCCGCTCGATCCGCGCGCCGCCGGCACCAACGGCCTCATCAAGCAGGGCGCCACGCTGGTGACGGAGGCGTCCGACATCATCAACGCGATCCACCCCATCATGGGACGGCCGGTCGAACTGCCGATCGCGGAAACCGACGATGCCCTGCCGCCCGACGAGCCGGCCGTGGACGACCGCAACCGGATCGTCGAATTGCTGGGGCCGAGCCCGATCGGCCTCGACGATCTCATCCGGCTGTCGGAGACCTCGCCGGCGACGGTGCGCACCGTGCTGCTCGAACTCGAACTCGCCGGCCGGCTCGAACGCCACGGCGGCGGATGGGTCTCGCTACGCTGAACGGCCGGGCTCAGGATAGCCGGGAGCGGGCATGCTCCTCGGCCTCCGTGCGCACCATCTCCTCGGCCTCCATGCAAACCATATCGAGCAGATAGGCGAGCATGCCGAGCTGGTGCCGGTGCGCTACCCCGGCCAGCTCAGTGGCCATTTCGGCAATGAACGCGGCCGCCTCCAGCGGCCCGCCGTCTCCGGGTGCGTCTTGCGCGCCTTGCCTGCCCGGCCGCGCCTGCCGTGGGGTGTTCGCCGCCATACAGTCTCCACGCCAAATCACAAATAGGATATACGCGCATTTTTCATATTTATCAATCTATGGTTGTATTCGGGGTGATTTTTCCATCATCCGGACGAGGTGATCGGGGCTGTCCGGACACCCGCGATTTGACAGGCGGGGCTGCCGGACCCATGTTCCGGCCGAAACGGGCCGGTCGCGACTCTCGCGGAACCTGGGCTCGACTTTTCCCAAGCCATTGGAATCACATGAATATCGTTATTGTCGAGTCGCCTGCCAAGGCCAAGACGATCAACAAATATCTCGGCGGCGGCTATGAGGTGGTCGCCTCGTTCGGCCATATCCGCGACCTGCCGGCCAAGAACGGCTCGGTCGACCCCGAAGCCAATTTCAAGATGATCTGGGAGATCGATCCCAAGGCGTCCACGCGACTCAACGACATTGCCCGCTCGGTCAAGACCGCCGACAAGCTGATCCTCGCCACCGACCCCGATCGCGAAGGCGAAGCGATCTCCTGGCACGTCCTCGAGGTGCTGAAGCAGAAGCGCGCGCTGAAGGACCAGACCATCGAGCGCGTGGTGTTCAACGCCATCACCAAGCAGGCCGTCACCGACGCCATGAAACATCCGCGCCAGATCGACGGCGCGCTGGTCGACGCCTACATGGCGCGCCGCGCCCTCGACTACCTGGTCGGCTTCACGCTCTCGCCGGTGCTGTGGCGCAAGCTGCCCGGCGCGCGCTCCGCCGGCCGCGTGCAATCGGTGGCGCTGCGGCTGGTCTGCGACCGCGAATTCGAGATCGAGCAGTTCGTGTCGCGCGAATACTGGTCGCTGGTGGCGACGCTGGCGACCCCGCGCCGCGAGACCTTCGAGGCGCGCCTGGTCGGCGCCGATGGCAAAAAGATCCAGCGGCTCGATATCGGCTCCGGCGCCGAGGCCGAGGATTTCAGGAAAGCGATCGAGGCCGCCGACTTCACCGTGGCGTCGGTGGAAGCCAAGCCGGCGCGGCGCAACCCGCAGGCCCCCTTCACCACTTCGACGCTGCAGCAGGAAGCCAGCCGCAAGCTCGGCTTCGCGCCGGCGCACACCATGCGCGTCGCCCAGCGCCTTTATGAAGGGATCAATATCGGCGGCGAGACCACCGGACTCATTACTTATATGCGAACCGACGGCGTGCAGATCGCGAACGAGGCGATCACCCAGGCGCGCAAGGTGATCGGCGAGGACTACGGCCGCGACTACGTGCCCGGCACGCCGCGCCAGTACCAGACCAAGGCCAAGAACGCCCAGGAAGCCCACGAGGCGATCCGCCCGACCGACCTGTCGCGCCGCCCGGCCGGCTTGCGCAAGCATCTCGATCCCGATCAGGCGCGGCTGTACGAACTGATCTGGATCCGCACTATCGCCAGCCAGATGGAATCCGCCGAACTGGAACGCACCACCGTCGATATCGTCGCCAAGGCCGGCGCGCGCACGCTGGACCTGCGCGCCACCGGCCAGGTCATCAAGTTCGACGGCTTCCTGAGACTCTATCAGGAAGGCATCGACGACGCGGCCGACGACGATGACGGCCGCCTGCCCGCGATGAGCGAGGGCGAGCCGCTGACGCGCGAGAAGCTCAACGTCACCCAGCATTTCACCGAGCCGCCGCCGCGCTTCACCGAAGCCTCGCTGGTGAAGCGCATGGAAGAACTCGGCATCGGCCGCCCCTCGACCTATGCCTCGATCCTGCAGGTGCTGAAGGATCGCGGCTATGTGCGGCTCGACAAGAAACGGCTCTACGGCGAGGACAAGGGCCGCGTGGTGGTCGCGTTCCTGGAGAACTTCTTCGCCCGCTATGTCGAATACGACTTCACCGCATCGCTGGAGGAGCAGCTCGACCGCATCTCCAACAACGAGATTTCCTGGCAGCAGGTGCTGAAGGATTTCTGGACCGGATTCATCGGCGCGGTCGACGACATCAAGGATCTGCGCGTCGCCGAGGTGCTCGACGTGCTCGACGAGATGCTCGGGCCGCACATCTACCCCGCCCGCGAGGACGGCGGCGACCCGCGCCAGTGCCCGACCTGCGGCACCGGCCGGCTGCACCTGAAGGCCGGCAAGTTCGGCGCCTTCGTCGGCTGCAGCAACTATCCCGACTGCCGCTACACGCGGCCGCTGGCCGCCGACGGCGATGCGGGCGGCGACCGCGTGCTCGGCAAGGATCCGCAGTCCGGGCTCGAGGTCGCGGTGAAGGCCGGACGCTTCGGCCCCTATATCCAGCTCGGCGAGCCGAAGGATTACGAGGAAGGCGAGAAGCCGCGCCGCGCCGGTATTCCGAAGGGCACCTCGCCGGGCGACGTCGAACTCGACCTGGCGGTGAAACTGTTGTCGCTGCCGCGCGAAGTCGGCCCGCATCCCGAGGACGGCGAACCGATCAAGGCCGGCATCGGCCGCTTCGGTCCATACGTGCAGCACCTCAAGACCTATGCCAGCCTGGAGGCCGGCGACGACGTCTTCAACATCGGCCTCAACCGCGCGGTGACGCTGATCGCCGAAAAGATCGCCAAGGGCCCGGGCCGGCGCCGCGGCGCCGATCCCGGCAAGCCGCTCGGCGCGCATCCCTCGCTCGGCGCGGTCGCGGTGAAGAACGGCCGCTATGGCGCCTACGTCACGGCCGGCGGCATCAATGCCACTATTCCCGACGACAAGACGCCGGACACCATCACCATCGAGGAAGCGAACGCATTGCTCGATGCGCGCGCCGCGAAAGGCGGCGGCAAGGCCAGGCGCGCCGCACCGAAGAAAGCGGCGGCGAAAAAGGCTTCCGCCAAGAAAGCGCCTGCCAGGAAGGCGGCGAAGGCCAAGACCAAAGCGACCAAGACTGCGGCCACCAAGACAGCGGCGGCGAAGAAGACAGCGCCCACGAGGACGAGCGCGGGCAAGGCAAGCGGGTAACTTTTGAGCAAAGCGCGCGACGATAGATTTCCGGACCGCGATGCCATCGTCGCCTTCATTCGCGCGCATCCCGGCGAGACCGGCACGCGCGACGTCGCGCGCGCCTTCGGCCTGAAGAACGCCGACCGCGCCGAACTGAAACGAATCTTGCGCGAACTCGCCGACGAGGGCCGGATCGTCAAGAAGGGCCGCCGGATTCATCAGGCCGATATGCTGCCGCCGACGTTGCTCGCCGACGTCACCGGCCGCGATGGCGACGGCGAACTTCTCGCCACCCCGACCGAATGGGACGAGCAGCAGGGCGATGCGCCGAAGATCCGCATCCGCCTGCCGCGCTATCCAAAGCCCGGCACCGCAGCCGGCGTCGGCGACCGCGCGTTGCTGCGCATCGAACAGGCCGACGGGGACGACGGCACGGCCGCCTATGTCGGCCGCGTCATCAAGATCATCGACCACACCCGCTCGCGCATCCTCGGCATCTATCGCGCACTGCCGCACGGCGGCGGGCGCATGGTGCCAGTGGACAAGAAGCAGGCGGGCCGCGAACTCAACATCGCCAGGGCCGACAGCGGCGGCGCCGAGGACGGCGACCTCATCAGCGTCGAACTGGTGCGCGCGCGCGGCTACGGCCTGCCTGCCGGCAAGGTCAGGGAGCGGCTCGGCTCGCTGGCCAGCGAAAAGGCCATCAGCCTGATCGCGATCCACGCCCACGACATCCCGCAGGTGTTCTCGCCGGCCGCGCTGCGCGAAGCCGAAGCCGCGAAGCCCGCGACCCTGCAAGGCCGCGAGGACTGGCGCGACATCCCGCTCGTCACCATCGATCCACCCGACGCCAAGGATCACGACGACGCCGTCCACGCCGCGCCGGACGACGATCCCGCCAACACGGGCGGCTTCATCGTCCATGTCGCCATCGCCGACGTCGCCTGTTACGTGCGTCCCGGTTCGGCGCTCGACCGCGACGCGCTCCAGCGCGGCAATTCGGTCTACTTCCCGGACCGCGTGGTGCCGATGCTGCCGGAGCGGATTTCCAACGATCTCTGCTCGCTGAAGCCGGCCGAGGCGCGCGGCGCGCTCGCGGTGCGCCTGGTCATCGGCGCCGATGGCCGCAAGCGATCACACACGTTCCACCGCGTGCTGATGCGCTCGGCGGCGAAGCTGCATTACGCGCAAGCTCAGGCCGCGATCGACGGCAAACCCGACGACACCACCGGCCCGTTGCTGGCGCCGATCCTGCGGCCGCTCTACGACGCTTATACGCTGGTGAAGCGCGCCCGCGACGCGCGCGATCCGCTCGATCTCGATCTGCCTGAACGCAAGATCGTCCTGAAGGCGGACGGCACCGTCGATCGCGTCGTGATTCCGCCGCGGCTCGACGCGCACCGGCTGATCGAGGAGTTCATGATCCTCGCCAATGTCGCCGCCGCCGAGATGCTGGAGAAGAAGGCGCTGCCGCTGATCTATCGCGTGCATGACGAGCCGACCGTGGAGAAGGTCCACAACCTCCAGGAATTCCTGCGCACGCTCGACATGCCGTTCGCAAAGAGCGGCGCGCTGCGGCCGGCCGTGTTCAACCGCGTGCTGGCGCAGGTGAAGGGCCACGAGTCCGAACAACTCGTCAACGAGGTGGTGCTGCGCTCGCAGGCCCAGGCCGAATACGCCGCCGAGAACTACGGCCACTTCGGGCTCAACCTGCGGCGCTACGCGCATTTCACCTCGCCGATCCGCCGCTATGCCGACCTCGTGGTGCACCGCGCGCTGATTCGGGCGCTCGCGCTCGGCGACGGCGCCCTGCCCGACAGCGAGACGCCGGAAACGCTCGCCGAGGTCGCCGCGCAAATCTCCGCGACCGAACGCCGCGCCATGAAGGCCGAGCGCGAAACGGTCGACCGCCTGATCGCCCATCACCTCGCCGACCGCATCGGCGCGACCTTTCAGGGGCGGATTTCCGGCGTCACCCGCGCCGGCCTGTTCGTGAAGCTGAGCGAGACCGGCGCCGACGGACTGGTGCCGATCCGCACCCTCGGCACCGAATATTTTCAGTATGACGAGGCGCGTCACGCGCTGGTCGGCACACGCAGCGGTGCCATGCACCGGCTGGGTGACGTGGTCGAGGTTCGTCTGGTAGAAGCAGCCCCGGTGGCCGGCGCGTTGCGGTTCGAGCTGTTGTCGGAGCCGCAGGGCGCCGCGCGCGGCCGCCGGCGCGAGCGCTCTGCCGCCGGCGCCGGAACCGACGACAAGCAGGCCATCGGCAGGGCGGCCAGGGACAAGAAAGCGAAATCCGGGAAACCAAAGGCCCGGAAGGCGCGGACGACAAAGACGGCCAGGCCGGCGAAGTCCAAGACCCGCGGCAAGACGGGCGGCAAGGCAAGCGGCAAGGCCGGCAAGCGAAAGACATGATCGGCATGGCAGACCCACGAAAGGACGCCACGATGCGAACCTGGAGGCAGACCGCGGCGGCATCGGCCGCGCCGCGCGACTGGTGGCTCGCCATCAAGCGCGGCTTGCACGGCCGCTGTCCGAACTGCGGCGAAGGCAGGATCTTCCGCGCCTTCCTCAAGGTCAGCGATTCCTGCCCGGCCTGCGGCGAGGCCCTGCATCACCATCGCGCCGACGACCTGCCGGCCTATCTCGTGATCGTCATCGTCGGCCACATCGTGGTGCCGCTGGCGCTCGCCGTCGAGACCCGCTTCGCGCCGCCGATTCCCCTGCAGCTCGCGATCTACCTGCCGCTGACGCTGGTGCTTTCGCTTGTCCTGCTTCAACCCGTCAAGGGCGCCGTGGTCGGCCTGCAATGGGCCTTCCGCATGCACGGCTTTGACGACACTTCCCCCGAAGAGATGCCGGTGCGCGATGCCGCCGGCGGAAAGGCAGTACCGGAGATCCAATGAGCGACGCCGCAAAGCCCGATCACGAAGAATCCCATCATCCCTATCGCCGGCCGCGTGACGCCGCCACGCTCATCCTGATCGATCGCAGCCACGCCAGGCCGCGCGTGCTGGTCGGCCGCCGCCACGACAACGTGGTGTTCATGCCGGGCAAATACGTGTTTCCGGGCGGCAGCGTCGACAAGACCGACAATCGCATTCCGGTCGCGGCACCGATCCCGCAGGAGCTCGAAGCCAATCTCCTGAAGGGCAGCCCGAAGACGGAGCCGTCGCGGGCGCGCTCGCTGGCAATCGCCGCGATCCGCGAAGCCTGCGAGGAAACCGGCCTCTGCCTCGGCTGCAGGTGCGACAACGGCACCCACAAGCTGAGCGGCGTGTGGCAGCCGTTCGCCGACGCCGGGCTGCTGCCGGATCCGTCGGGCCTGTTCCTGATCGCCCGCGCCATCACCCCGCCCGGCCGCGTGCGCCGCTTCGACACCCGCTTCTTCACCGCCGACGCTTCGTCGATCGCCCATCGGGTCGAAGGCGTGGTCCATGCCGACGCGGAACTGGTGGAACTGGTTTGGGTCGAGATCGGCTCCGAACCGCTGGCCGATGCCCATATGATGACCAAGAACGTGCTGCGCGAGCTGGACAAGCGGCTGGCCACCGGCCCGCTTCGCCACGATGCGCCGATCCCGTTCTTCCACTTCTATGGCGGCAAGATGCAGATGGACATCCTGCCCGGCCACTGAGCCGGCGGCGGGCCAGCCGTTGCGGGGCCGGTCGGGAAGCCGGCCCCGGCCGTCGGCGGAAGCTCTCAACACGCTGGTTTTTCTGGAGAATCCGAGTCCCGCGATCGGCGCGCGGAACATTTGCCGCAGCCCATAGATACCATTCTTAAAGGCTTTGTCCCGTACGGTCCTGGCTATTGTCATCAACAGAATTGCCAGCCCGTCATGCAGACCGCCGCGCCCGTTACGTCGGATCTGATCGCCCAGGACCTCTCGATCAGCGAAAAGCGGCCGGCGCCCGGAGCCCTGCGCCAGCGCACCCGAATCCGGCGGCAGATGCTGGGCTATGTCTGCGTCAGCTACCTGATCGACACCACGATCCTGCTGATCCTCGCCCACGCGAACACGCTCTCGCCGGCGATCGCGCTCGGTTACCTGGTCTGCGGAATCGGTTCGACGACCACCTTCTTCCTGCTGGCCGAAAGCGGCATCAGCGAGCGTTTCCGCGACCCCTACATGGTCATTCCCCAGGCCGCGGTCGGCCTGACCATCATGCTGGCGTTCGCCTGGCTGGCGCCGACGGCCGGTATCCTGTTTCTGAGCAACCTCTTCGTCGTCTTCAGCTTCAGCTCGCTGCGGGCCTCGGCGCGCGAGACCGCCGCCATCTGGACCGCGATGTCGGTCGGCCTCGCCATCCTGTTCCTGGGGACCAGCCAGCCCATCACGGTTCCCCATGACACCCATGTCGAGCGGGTCGCGACCATGCTCGACCTCGCGCTCACCATCGGGCGCTGCATGTTCATCGGCATCTTCGCCGCGTCCTTGCGCCAGACGCTCTACCGGAAGAGCGTCAAGCTGAAGGAAGCCTATCGGCGGATCGAGGAGCTGGCCGAGCTGGACGAACTGACCGGCTCGTTCAACCGCCGCTGCATCATGCGGATGCTCGACGACGAGATCGCGCGCTCCAGCCGCATCAGGCAGCCGTGCTCGGTGGCGCTGATCGACCTCGACTGGTTCAAGCGCATCAACGACGCCCACGGCCACCCGATCGGCGACGAGGTGTTGCGCACCTTCGCCATCACCGTATTCGCCAATATTCGCGGCATCGATCGTTTCGGCCGCTACGGCGGCGAGGAATTCCTGCTGATCCTGCCCGAAACCGAGGACGATGCGGCCGCGCGGATCCTCGATCGGCTGCGCATGATCGTCGCCGAACTCGACTGGAGCGCGTTGTCGCCCGGCATGGCCGTGACGATCTCGGCCGGCATCGCCACGCTGGCTCCCGACGAAACGCCGGACGGCCTGCTGGCGCGCGCCGATCAGGCCCTTTATTCGGCGAAGGAGGCAGGCCGCAACCGGATCGCAACCGGCTGACGCAATCATGACCGGGGGACCAGAGAACAGGGCCTCCACCACCAGACTGGCTCCAGGACAGAGTCGCGCATGACCACGACACACGCCATCTCATCGAACCTTCTCGACGAATTGCAGTCGGCCTTGACACACGGCACCGTGGCACGGCGGGTCGAGACGCTGCGCCGGGTCACCGACCTGTTCCTCAACGCCGCCAACGACTATTCCGACGAGCAGATCGAGGTCTTCGACGACGTCTTCGAATGCCTGCTCAGGCACATCGAAACCTCGGCGAAAATCCTGCTGTCGAAGCGGCTCGCGCCGATCGCCAAGGCGCCGCCGCAGACGGTTCGCAGCCTGGCATTCGACGATCTCATCGAGGTCGCGGCGCCGGTGCTGTCGCAATCGGCGCGCCTGACCGACGAGATGCTGATCGAGAACGTGCGCAGCAAGAGCCAGGCCCACATGCTGGCGATCACCAGGCGCCCCACGCTGAGCGGCGCGGTGACGGAAATCCTCGTGGAGCGCGGCAACAACGAAGTGGTCAGGCACACCGCCGCCAACCCCGGCGCCGAGTTCTCCGAGAAGGGATATTCCAGCCTGCTGGCGCGCGCCGAACAGAACGAGGACATCGCCGTATGTTTCGGCCTGCGCCCCTCGATCCCCCGCCCCCATTATCTCAAGCTGATCGCCAGGGCGTCCGCTTCGGTGCGGGCGCGGCTGGAGGCGGCGCATCCGCAGATGGCGGGCGACATCTCGGCGGCGGTCAACGAGGCGACGCGCATGGCGCGCAGCGCGCCCGCCACCATCACCGAAGCGACCCGCATGGCGCGCGGCCTGGTGCAGTCGCTCTACGACGACGGCCGCCTGGACGAGCACGAGGTCACCAAATTCGCTGCCGCCGGCAAATTCGACGAGACCAACGCGGCACTCGCCTGCATGGCCAAGGTTCCGGTCGGCATGGCGGAAAACATGATGATCAAATCCCGTACCGAGGGACTTCTGATCCTCGCCAAGGTGTCCGGCCTGTCGTGGTCCACGGTGCAGACGGTTATCAGCATGCGCGCCAGCGTGACCGGCGAAAGCTCCGGCGACATGGAGGAGAACCGGCTCACCTACGAGCGCCTGCGGCCCTCGACCGCGCAGCAGGTTCTTCGCTTCCACAAGATGCAGGAAACCGCGCCGCCGCCGGCGGCCTGACCTCGCCGCCGCGCCCGGGTCAGTAGCGCAGCATCCGGCGGCCCAGCAGCGCCCCGACGCCCGCCAGCATGGCGATCGCCATCGGGTACCAGGTCGCCACGAACAGCGGCGAATCGTCAATGCAATGCGAGGCATACAGCGTCGCGCCCAGCCCGCCGGCGGCAAGACCGGCAACCGCGCCCGCCGTTGCCGGGCGTGACGGCGCGCCGCCGCGCAGCGCGAGCAGCGCCCCGACAAGCAGCGGCAGCGAAAACAGGATGATCGACGGCACACAGACCCGCGCATTGCTGCCGATCAGCCGCGCCAGCCACGGCCGCTGATGCGGCATCGTCATTTCGATGGCGATTCCGAGCGCGAGGATCGCGACCGGAATCAACAGCAGCCACGCCCAGCCGCGCA
>JAGRLZ010000033.1 GCA_020441545.1 Xanthobacteraceae bacterium
CGAAGAAGTCCAAGACAGCGAAGAAGTCCAAGACAGCGAAGAAGTCCAAGGCGACGAAGAAGTCCAGGGCGACGAAGAAGCCGGTGCGCAGGCCATTTACGAAAGATGATGTCAAAGCGCTGAAAGCGCACTCGAAGGCCAGGACGCCAGTCGCCAAGATTGCGAAGCAGATGAAGCGAACCGAAGGCTCGCTGCGGCAAAAGGCAATCAAGCTCGGTATCGGGCTCGGGCATATGCGATAGCTCGTGTCGACGCGGGCGATATCTGTTCCCTGATGTTGTCCGAGTGCGAGTCGCGTGGTGACGATTGCAAGGCGGGATGAGGCGGCCCTTCGAGGCTGTGCCCGCCCGCGATGGCGTGATGCGGCCTGGTCGCCGCAGCGGCAATCTGGTCTTTACGGCTGCCTCGAGCTACCTGGTCGAGATTGATCCTGCCACTTCCGATCGCACCCACATCACCGGCAGCGCGACGCCTGGCGGCGCGACAGTGTCTGCGATCTATGCGGCGGGCAGCTACGTCAACAAGAAGTACACCATCCTGAGTGCCGACGGCGGGGTTGCGGGGACATTCGGGGCGCTGAATGCGCAGGGGCTGACGCAGGTGTCCGGCGAGGCTGCAACCGGCACCCAGCAGACCACGTTCAACGCCATGAGCCAGTTCATGGGGCTATTGACCGATCCCTTCATCGGCGGACGTGGCCACGGTGCGGTCCCGGGACCGGGCGCACCGCCTTTTGCCGCAGAAAGTGCCAACGCCTATGCCGCGAACGACCGCCGGCGCGACGCCCGTGCGATGTTCGGGCAATGAACCAGAAGTGGCCGCTACTGTCCGCGAGTGCATTCGCTGCGCTCGCGCCGTGCGCATCGACCGCAATGGCCGGGAACAGCAGGACCAGGCGCAGGACCACAACTATTCCGACAACCGCGAATGCTGCGCTTTTGCCCTGTCTCACACCCGCTCGTACAGCGAGACGACGCAGGCGCCGCCAAGGCCGAGATTGTGCTGGAGCGCCAGGCGCGCGCCGTCGACCTGGGTGGCTTCCGCGGTCCCGCGCAACTGGCGCGTCAGCTCGTAGCACTGCGCCAGTCCGGTCGCGCCGAGCGGGTGTCCCTTGGACAACAGGCCGCCGGACGGATTGGTCACGATCCTGCCGCCATAGGTATTGTCACCGTCGTCGATGAAACGCGCGGCCTCGCCCTCGGGGCAGAGCCCCAGCGCCTCGTAGGTGATGAGCTCATTGTGCGCGAAGCAATCGTGCAGTTCGACCACGTCCAGGTCGCCGGGACCGACGCCCGCGGCTTCGTAAACCCGGTTCGCCGCGGCCTTGGCCATGTCGGAACCAACGACCTGCATCATGTCGCCGGCGCCGAAGGTCGAAGGCGTGTCGGTCGTCATCGCCTGCGCGCGAATGCGAATGTCGGCGCGCAGGCCGTGCTGCCTGGCGAACTTCTCCGACACCAGGATCGCGGCCGCCGCGCCGCAGGTCGGCGGACAGGCCATCAGCCGGGTCATCACGCCGGGCCAGATCACCTGATCGTGCATGACGTCGTCGGTGGTGACTTCCTTGCGGAACAGCGCCAGCGGGTTGTTCCTGGCGTGGCGGCTGGCCTTGGCGCGGATCTTCGCGAAGGCGCTCAGCGGCGTACCGTACTTCTTCATGTGGCTGAGGCCGGCGCCGCCGAAATAGCGCAGCGCCAGCGGAATGCCGGGCGCGTCGACCAGCTTGTCGGCGGCGGCATCGAAATCCTCGAACGCGCTCGGGCGGTCGGTATACACGGAGCCCAAAGCGCCCGGCTTCATCTGCTCGAAGCCCAGCGCCAGCACGCAATCGGCCGCGCCCGATTCGATCGCCTGCCGCGCCAGAAACAGCGCGGTCGATCCGGTCGAGCAGTTGTTGTTGACGTTGACGATGGGAATGCCGGTCATGCCGACCGGATAGAGCGCGCGCTGGCCGCAGGTCGAATCGCCGTAGACGTAGCCGACATATGCCTGCTGCACGGCGGCATAGTCGATGCCGGCATCGCTCAAGGCCCGCCGCAGCGCCTCGCTGCCCATCACATGATAGGGCTCGTTTGCACCCGGCTTGGTGAAGGGAATCATGCCGACCCCGGCAACGTGAGCCTGTGAAGACATCGTCTCGACCTCCGCAAATGACCCCATGGACTTTTTCTTACCCTTAGGTAATATATTCAGGGCGCGCGCGAGTCAACGCCCGCCACAGGATGTTTGGATGGACACGCGAGCGATATCCCCCGAGCCGTCGCCATGGCTGCCGTTCGAAAGCCGCCGCCGCGCCCGCGACGAGAAGCGCGAGGCGGTGCTGCGGACGGCCGTGCAACTGTTCCTCGAACAGGGCTATCACCGTGCCACGCTCAACGGGGTCGCGGAGCGGCTGAACATCACCAAGCCGGCGCTCTACAACTATTTCCGCAGCAAGGAAGACATCCTGTTCGAATGCTGGAGCATCGGGCAGGAGCGGGTCGAGGATCGCATCAGCGAGACCGACGCCATGCCGGGATCGGGGCTGCTCAAGCTGCGCAACATCGTCGGCACCTATGCCGGGATCATGGCGAGCGCCTTCGGTGCCAGTCTGGTGCGTTTCAACGTCTCGGACCTGTCCGAGCCCAACCGGAAAGTGACGCTCGCCGGCAAGCGCCGCATCGATCGCGCCTTCCGCGGCTATATCAGGCAAGGCATCGCCGACGGCTCGATCGAGCCCTGCGACATCAAGCTCACGGCATTCGCCATCCTCGGCGCGCTAAACTGGATCGGGCACTGGTACAAACCGGATGGCGATCTGACGCCCGATCAGATCGCGGAGGACTTTTCAGTCCGGCTGACGGCCGGTCTTGCGAAGCGGCCTCAAAAGAAGAAGGCTCGAAAGCCCGCTTGAAACGCGAGGAATGCAATCAGCGATCTCAGGGAGGACGACATGAACGTGACTCACGGTTTGCGGCGCGCGTTGCAGATCAACCGGCATGGACCAGCGACCGTCTTCGGCGATCGCCGCCGGACCTGGGAGCAGATCGGCGATCGCGTGGCGCGGCTGGCGGCGGCGTTCCGGGCGCTCGGCGTCGAACGCGGGGACCGCGTCGCGGTGCTGATGCTGAATTCCGACCGCTATCTCGAACTTTATCTGGCGACGGCATGGGCCGGCGCCGTGATCGTGCCGCTCAACATCCGCTGGAGCGCGCTTGAAAACGAGGACGCGCTGCGCGATTGCCGCGCCAGGCTTCTGGTCGTCGACAGCGCCTTCGCCGCGGTCGGCGCCACGCTTGCCGGGGCGATCGGCAACCTGACGCCGATCTTTGCCGACGACACCGACACGCCCGCCGGCATGGAGAATTACGAGGCGCTGATCGCACGCAGTTCGCCGGTGCCGGACGCGATGAGCAAGGGGGAGGAGCTTGCGGGAATCTTCTACACCGGCGGCACCACCGGGCGCTCCAAGGGCGTGATGCTCAGCCACCGCAACCTGATGGCGAATGCGCTGAATGCGCTCGGCGAGGGACTGTTCCCGGCGTCGTCGATCTATCTTCACGCCGCGCCGATGTTCCATCTTGCCAACGGCGGCGCGATGTATTCGCTGCTGCTCAGCGGCGGCTCCAACGTCATCATCCAGAATTTCACCCCCGAAGGCGTGATGGCCGCGATCCAGAACGAGCGGATCACCGATATCCTTCTGGTGCCGACGATGATCCAGATGCTGGTCGATCATCCCGCCGTGCCGTCCTACGATCTGTCGACGCTGCGCAATATCACCTATGGCGCGTCGCCGATCAGCGAGGCGATGCTCGACCGGACCCATGCGGTATTTCCGAATGTGCGGCTGACGCAAGCCTACGGCATGACCGAACTGTCGCCGATCGCCACGGTCCTGCACTGGAACGAACATATCGGCGACGGTCGCGCCAAGGGCCGCCATCGCGGCGCCGGCCGGGCGACGCTGGGCTGCGAGGTGCGCATCGTCGATGCCGACGACAAGCCGGTCGCCCGGGGCGCCGTTGGGGAAATCGTGGTGCGCGGCGACGTCGTCATGATGGGCTATTGGGAGCGCCCCGAGGAAACGCGCAAGGCCGTGATCGACGGCTGGATGCATACCGGCGACGGCGGCTACATGGATGACGACGGATTCGTCTATGTCGTCGATCGCGTCAAGGACATGATTATCTCCGGCGGCGAGAACGTTTATTCGGTCGAGGTCGAGAATGCGATCGCCAAGCATCCGGCGGTCGCGCAATGCGCGGTGATCGGCATTCCCAGCGCCCAGTGGGGCGAGCAGGTCCATGCCGTGGTCGTCACCAAGAGCGGTGCGGCATTGACCGAGGACGAGTTGATCGCGTTCTGCAAGACGCTGATCGCCGGCTACAAGTGCCCGCGCAGTGCCGACATCAGCGAGAACCCGCTGCCGCTGTCGGGCGCCGGGAAAATCCTCAAGCGGGAACTGCGCCGGCCGTTCTGGGAGGCGCAGGCGCGCCAGGTCGGCTGACAGGTGCAACGGGGACGATATCCCGGGATGTCACCGGCCACGGTTGCGGCCGAAGCCGGCCCCGGAATACAAACCGGAAGACAAGAACTGACGCAACCCGCGCAAGCAAGGCGGATCGAAGAGGAAACATGCCCGAATTCAAAGCCCTGATCTACGACGTTCCCGAGGCCGGCATCGCCCGCATCACGCTCAACAAGCCGAACATGGCCAATGCGCAGGACACCGCGCTGCTCTACGAGTTGAACGATGCGTTCGATCACGCCGCCCATGACGACGATATCCGTGTCATCATCCTCGCCGCCAACGGCAAGCACTTCTCGGCCGGGCACGATCTGTCGGAGACCGACGGGCACGGCGCGATGCGGACGCATCAAACGGTCGCGCCGGTGTGCGGCTTCGGCTGCGCGGGCGCCGAGGCGCAGATGGCGCGCGAGGAGGAAATCTATCTCGGCTTCTCCGACCGCTGGCGCAACATTCCGAAGCCGACGATCGCCGCGGTACAGGGCAAGTGCATCGCCGGCGGACTGATGCTGGCATGGCCGTGCGACATCATCATTGCCGCGGACGATGCGGCCTTCGCCGATCCGACCGTGAGCTTCGGGGTCTGCGGCCACGAATATTTCACCCATGTCTGGGAGGTCGGCATCCGCAAGGCGAAAGAGATGCTGTTCACCTCCGACGAGATCAAGGCCGACGACGCGCTGCGGCTCGGCATGGTCAATCAGGTGGTGCCGCGCACCGAGCTGATGGATGCGACGCTGGCGATGGCGCGCAGGATCGCCGCCAAATCGCGCTTCGCGCTGAAGCTGACCAAGCTCGCGGCCAACGGCGTGCAGGATGCGCAGGGGAGGCAGGTGGCGTTGCGCAACGCCTTCCACCTGCATCAGCTGGCGCATACGCACAACCTGAAGGTCTTCGACATGCTGCTCGATCCGAGCGGACTGCCCGAGGCGACCAGAAAGGCGATGGCGGCCCGGCTTGCCGCGGCCGGCAAGAAATAGCGTCTGTGGTGAAACAATATCCGGGGAGAGCAACGTGGCAGGCGTGACGCAGGACAGGGATGGTGCGGTCGGCATCCTCACACTGAACGAACCCGAGAGCCTGAACGCAATGACGCCGGACCTGCTCGGCGCGCTCGCGAGAGCCATCGGCGCGATGACGGCCGATCCCGCCGTTCGCGCGCTGGTTCTGACCGGCGCCGGCCGCGGCTTCTGCTCGGGGCAGAATCTCAAGGCGTCGGAGGCCCTTGGCAAGGATCTCGTCGGTGGTGTGATGAAATTCTACTGGCCGGCGTTCGAGGCGTTGCGCGCCTGCCGCGTGCCGGTGGTGGTCGCCGTCAATGGCGTCGCGGCCGGCGGCGGTTTCAGCCTCGCGATGGCGGGCGACATGGTCGTCGCCGCGCGCTCGGCAAGTTTCATTCAGGTTTTCAGCCGCATCGGCCTGGTGCCCGATCTCGGCTCGACCTGGCTGCTGCCACGCCTCGTCGGCCGCCAGCGCGCGCTCGAACTGATGCTTTTCAACGAGCCGCTGTCGGCCGAGCGTGCGAAGGAATGGGGGCTGGTGCGTGAAGTCGTCGATGACGCCGACTTGATGCCGGAAGCGGTCGCGCTGGCCCGGCGCCTCGCGCAAGGGCCGACCCGCGCGCTGGTCGCGACCCGCATGTTGCTTGAAGACAGCGAGCACGCGACCTATGCGGATCAGTTCCGGCGCGAGATCGAACTGCAGGCCGATATCCGGCAGAGCGTGGACGCCCTGGAAGGCCGCGCCGCCTTCATCGAAAAGCGCAAGGCCAGTTTCACCGGCCGCTGAACGACAAGAAAATCAGGAGAAAACGATGGCTGCACCCAGGATGAGCGTTGGAGATCGTGCGCTGGGCAGGATGGTCGTCGGCGGCATCCTGACGACGGCCGCGCGCCGGTTTCGCGACCGCGAGGCGATCCATTGCGTCAGCACCGGCCGCCGTTTCAGCTTCCGGCAGATCAACCAGCGCTGCAATCGCCTGGCGCACGGCCTGTCCGGCCTCGGCTTCGCCAAGCCGGATGTGGTTGCGTTCCTGTGCAGCAACCGCGCCGAACTGGCCGAGATCTATTTCGCGCTCGCCAAGCTGGGGCTGGTCGGAATCCCGCTCAACTATCGCCTGGCGTCGACCGAAATCGCCGCGCTGATGCAGGCGATGGGCGCGACCGGCCTGATCTTCGACACGCGCTTTGCCGGCGCCGCCGAGCAGGTGCGCGCGCGCCTGCCGCAGGTCGGGCACTTCGTCGCGATCGGCGACGACGGGCCGGACTGGGCGATCGCCTATGAGGACCTGCTTGCGGGATCATCGGACGGCGAGCCCGACGTCGTCGTCGAAGAACATGACCCGTTCTATTTCAACCTGACATCCGGCACCACCGGGCTGCCCAAATCCTACGTGCTGACCCATCTCAACAATGCCTCGGTCGGCCAGATGTTCGAAGCCTTCGACATCACGCACCGCGACGTGCTCATGACGGTCTTTCCGGCTTTCGGCCGCGTCGGCTATGCCTGGATCGTCGCCGGGCTCCTGTTCGGCGCGCGCAATGTGATCGTGGACTTCCAGCCGGGTGAATTCCTGCGCCTCGTCGCGCAGGAGCGCGTCACCATTCTCAATCTCGTCGCCACCATGGCGGCGATGACGCTGGCTGAGCCGGATGTGAAGGCGCGCGATCTGTCCTCGCTGCGCGGTATCGTCTTTGCCGGCTCCATGTTGCCCGCGCCGCTGCGCGAGAAGGTGCAGGAGCAGCTTTGCCCGCACATCTACGAATATTACGGCATGCAGGAAACCGGCGCGCTCACCGTCTCGACGCCCGAGGACCGCAAATTCCGCCCCGACTCGATCGGTGCCCCGCTGGCCTTCGCCGATGTGCGGATCGAGCGGCCGGACGGCAGCCTCGCGGAGCCTGGCGAAATCGGCGAGATCGTCGGGCGCTCGCCCGCCACGGTGACGCAATATTTCGACAATCCCGCGAAATCGGCCGAGACGTTCCGGGGCGGCTATGTCCATACCGGCGACCTTGGCATGATGGACGAGGAGGGGTTCGTCTTCATCCGGGGCCGCCTCAAGGACATGATCGTCACCGGCGGCCAGAATGTGCATGCCGCGGAGGTCGAGGAAATCCTGCTGGCGCTTCCCGGCGTCGCCGATTGCGCCGTGTTCGGCCTGCCGGACGACATGTGGGGCGAGCGCGTGTCGGTGCTGATCGTGCGGGATTCCGCGCAAGGCGACCTTACGGAGGGCGCGGTCGAAGCCCATTGCCGCGAGCGGCTGGCCGGCTTCAAGATCCCGCGCACCATCCTGTTCGACGACAATCCGCTGCCGCGCACGCCGACCGGCAAGGTCCAGAAATTCCTGCTGGTCGAGCGGTTCGCCTCCTCCCGGTGACGGCCGCTTTGCCGGGGCGAGGCGGGCGTGGTGACGCTCGCTGTGGATAGCAGCAGGTTCCGGTGCCCGGATGGAGCGGCGCGTGCCGGCGGGTCGGTATGCCGGCATGGCGGTGCCCGGAGCCGTGCCGGCGGTGGGTCACACCGAAAGCACGGACTCGATTTTCATCTTCAGGACCGCGGCATTGAACGGCTTGACGATATAGTTGTTCACGCCCGCTTTCTTCGCGGCAATGACATTCTCGGTTTTCGATTCCGCGGTGATCATGATGAATGGCGTTCGGGCAAGATCGGTATCCGAACGGACCTCCTTGAGCAGGTCATATCCGGTCATCGGCTCCATGTTCCAATCGGAAATCACCAGGCCGTATTTCTTGCCGCGCATCTTCTCCAACGCCGCGGATCCGTCGCTTGCGCCATCGACGTTGTCGAAGCCGATCTGCTTGAGGAGATTCTTGATGATGCGGATCATGGTGGCGTAATCATCCACCACCAGAACCGGTGTCGACAAATCCATGGTCTTGGCTCCCGTCCGATCAGGCCTAGCCTGCGATCGCGGCGGCTTCCGCCGCGGCGCGCTGCATGCTGGAAGACATTTCCGACGTCACCGTGCTTTGCTCTTCGATCGCGGCGGCCGTTGACGTAACGTATTCGCTCACATTCTGAATGGCCTGCTTGATGACCCCGAGGGCTCCGACGACGTCGCCCGACACGGCATTCAGGCTGCCGATCTCCTGGCCGATCTTGTCGGTTGCCTGCTTGGCCTGGTTGGCGAGATTCTTGACCTCGGCGGCAACGACGGCGAAGCCGCGTCCCGCCTCGCCCGCGCGCGCGGATTCGATCGTGGCATTGAGCGCCAGCAGGTTGATCTGCCCGGTAATGTTGTTGATGAGTTCGACGATGTTCTCCATCGACTTGGATGCATCGCTGAGGCGCTGTGCCTGACCGTCGGCAGCCTCGACATGCCCCACGGCGGACATCGCGGTGTCTTTCGATTTGACCATGGCCTCGGAAATTTCCCGAACGGATGCGTTCAGCTCCTCCGCGCCGGCCGCGACCGACTCCATCATGCCGCGGACCCGTTCGTTGGCCATCCGGTTCAGCACCTGCTTGGTCGTATCGCTGGCGTATTTGACGACCTTGAACGGCTTTCCGTTGAGGTCGAGAATGGGGTTGTAGGACGCCTGAATCCACACCTCCTTGCCGCCTCGACCGATCCGTTTGAATTCCCCGGCCTGATAGTCGCCGCGATTGAGATTGGCCCAGAACTCGCGGTAGGTGCTGCTGTCGCGCTCGGCCGGCTCCACGAAAATGCTGTGATGCCGCCCCTGAATCTCCCCGAGCGTATAGCCGAGGGTGCCCAGGAAATTCTCGTTGGCGCCGATGATGGTGCCGTCCATTCGAAATTCGATCACCGCCTGCGACTTGCCGATCGCGGCGATCTGGCCCGCGAGGTCGGCAGTCTTCAGCTTCTGTTCGGTGACATCGGTGGCGAACTTGACGACCTTGAAGGGTTTGCCCCGCTCGTCAAGAACGGGATTATAGGAGGCCATGATCCAGACCTCCTTGCCGCCCTTGCCGATGCGCTTGTATTCCCCGGTATCGAAGTCGCCCCGGTTGAGCTTGGCCCAGAACTCCTGATACGCCGCGCTGTCGCGCTCGCCCGGCTCGACGAACATGCTGTGGTGCTTGCCTCGAATTTCGTCGAGCGAGTAGCCGAGCGTCTTCAGGAAGTTGTCGTTGGCGGTCAGAACGGTGCCGTCCATGTCGAACTCGATCACGGCCTGAGCGCGGCTGATCGCATTCGACTGCGATGCGAAGGACAGATTCTGGAGCCGCAGGGTCGCGTCGGCCCATTCGACGACGGTCCCCATGCGCTTGCCGTCATCCCCCTTCAGCGGGGTGGCAATGAGGTCGAACGTGCGGCCTCCGACGCGGATCGTCGCCCGGTAGGTTGTGGACAGGTTGTCGAGCAGCTTCCGCTGGTGGGCGGGATTCTTGTGAAATATGTCGATGTTGCTGCCGATCAGGTTTGCGACGCTGAATTGCGGGAGGTCGTTCCTGATGTCCGTTTCGGCTTCCTGAAGCAGGGAGGTGACGGCATTGTTCATGTAGACGATGTTGTGATTTTCGTCAGCAACCATCAGGTTGGCTGTCACCGCATGGGTTGCCATCAACGTCACGGTATCGTTTCGGCGAGAAGCGCGTTGGAACATCATGAAGCCTCTAATGGTTTGGGTCATCGGTAAAGAGTGAGGTGCGGTATCGGGGCGACGGGTGCTTGGCGAAAGCCGTGGCGCGACGGATGGCCGCGTCCCGGGTTGCTGGTCATTCGCAGGCGTGCATGCGGTGAGCCCGGTCGTTCCGGAGGCGGCCTTGGGAGCTGTCCTGGGAACTCTCCTGGAGGTCGCCCGGAACGATCAGGCGTTGGCTGGGGACGTTGTGCTGGCGGTGGCGGTCTGCGCGCCTTGCGGCAAAAGCGCGCCGAGAGCCTGGTCCATGCTCAGAATGTCGGCCAATACGCGGTGCTGAATCAGCAGGATCTGCTCGCGGTCGGCCGTTGCGCCGTGCGTTTTGGAACGATCCACGCCTTCGCAGAATCGCTGGAGCTCCTGGACCAGGATCGCGAGTAATTCGGCCAATCGACCAAGTATCAGATCATTCGGGTTCGATGTTGTGGCAGCTATCTCGCTGTTCAGCATCTCGATCTTCTTGGTCACGAACGTAATGACATTATCGGTCATGATAACAGGCCGCCTCCGGATTTCTTCCGTCTACAAATCAGATCACAAACAACTTGGATCGAGGTAGATGCGTAGTAAGCGACGTCAGTATTAACCCGGCGAAAAGCGGATTTTCGCGAGGTTTTAATCATTCGTTAAGAATGATTAAGAGCGTTAACGGACAGTGTCGGGCGGCTTTCAGAAAAGAAGCGGAGAACGTGAAGTTGCTCGGCCATGTGCGACGTGGGGTCGCGGCATGCTCTTAACGGCGTTTATCAATGTAAATAAAGCGTTAGCCTGAAAGATTACATCGATTAGCGTATGCACAACGAGTTCCAAACATCCTGCCCGTTTTCGCCGGGGGTCGTTATGGAAGGCGGTAGAGAAGAGCAGCTCAATTCAGAAGATATGAGGACGGTTGAAGCCGAGCTGAG
>JAGRLZ010000196.1 GCA_020441545.1 Xanthobacteraceae bacterium
ACATCGATTAGCGTATGCACAACGAGTTCCAAACATCCTGCCCGTTTTCGCCGGGGGTCGTTATGGAAGGCGGTAGAGAAGAGCAGCTCAATTCAGAAGATATGAGGACGGTTGAAGCCGAGCTGAGAGAGATTTACCGCAACACGCCATCGCATGTCCGCGACGTCGTCAGTGAGATCGTCAAGCGCACGGGCTCTGAATTCGCCGATCAGTTCTACCGCGTCATGATCGTTCAGCCCGGCGCTCATTTCTATCTCGATCACGAGGCCGTCAGCAAGAAGCTGCGTCAGTCGCTGAAACATTGGCTTGCCGATGTGTTCCAGCGCGACATTAAAGATGTCGAATTATTCACGCGCCGGCAGATGCAGGTCGGCTGGGCTCATGCGCGCATAAGGATTCCGGAGAAGCTGATTCTGCGCGGCGCGCGTGAACTGAAGCAGACGATCAATGGCAATCTTCGGGCAACCAGATTGTCACGGGAAGACCTGGCCTCGGCGGTCCAGTTCGTGTCGACCATGTTCGACCTTGCGCTCGATGTGATGACACGTGCCTACATCAACCGTTCCGAGCGAAACGTCCGTTCGGGCGAGGCATTTCGTTTGTTTTCCCTTAATCGGAACCTTGCAGCCGAGCGGGAGCGCCAGCGGGCGGCGCTTTCGGAGTGGGCGCAGACGCTCCTGTTCGATCTTCAGATCGGCTCCGATCCTGTCTCCATTCGACCTGTCGCACAGTCGGATTTCGGGCTTTGGATGTTGCACCGCGCGCCCCTCCTGTTCGATCGCTCGTCGGAATACAATCGCCTGCTGAATATCATCGTTGATATCGACGGGAGCGCAGAGGCGTTGCGATCCTCCGGACGCCGGGAGCGCATCGATCATTTGAGGCGCATCAGGCGGGCCATCGAGGAAATGAACTCGCTTGTGGGCCTGTTGTTCGATCGCTCGCTGGACGTTCAAGGCGCGCGTGATCCGTCGACGCAGCTTCTCAATCGCAAATTTGTCGATACGGTCATTTCGGCGGAAATCGAGACGCAGAAGATGTCGCACCATCCGTTCTCGATATTATTGATCGAGATCGATCGGTTCGACGATCTGCAGGTCCGCCTGGGTGACGAAGGCGCCGACATTGTCGCGCTGAGAACCGCGCAGATGATTTTTGATGCCGTCCGCTCCAGCGATAGCGTCTTCAGCATGGGGCGGGAACGATTTCTGATCGTCAAGGTCGAAACGGTGCTTGCGGCCGCGAACCGCTTTGCCGGTCAACTTGCGGAACGATATGCATCGACTCACTTCACGGTGAATGGCAAGGCCGTGCTGGAGTGTTCCCTGAGCATTGGCGTCATCGAGTATGATGGTCACCCCGATCCTCGCGAACTGATCGACCGGGCTCACAGGGAATTGTCAGAGCGAAAAGCGCGCCGCAACCCGCGGGCTGGCTGATCCGGCCGCGCCAGGTACGATGACGTGGAAGCCGATGCGCGCCTGCGTCGGTCATGCGAGGCTCGATCGGAAACGATGGTTGCCGCAATCGGGATGATGCCGCGGCGGGACCGTGGACCGTGCATACAGGATCAATCCTGGCCGTCCCATTCGCGGGATGGAAGGCCGAGGTCATGGTCGAGAAGTCCGATTGCGCGGCGCGCGATATGGTCGATCGCCTCGCTCATCGAACACGGCCTGTGATAGAAGGCTGGAACCGGAGGCGCGATGATGGCACCGATTTCCGTGGCCGCCGCCATCGCCCGCAGATGGCCGAGATGCAGCGGCGTTTCCCGGACCAGGAGCACCAGCTTGCGCCGTTCCTTGAGCTGAACATCCGCCGCGCGGACCAGAAGATTGTCGGCGGCGCTTGCTGCAATCGCGGACAGGGTGTGAATCGAGCAGGGCGCCACGATCATTCCCGCCGTGCGAAAGGAGCCGCTGGCGATGTGCGCGCCGATGTCGTCATTCGGATAATGGCGCGAGGCCGTCGCGGTCAGCGTGGACAGGGCGTCCGGCCCGGCCTCATGCATGAGCGTGCGTTCACCGCTTGGCGTCACCACCAGGTGAATGTCGCATCGGCCGGCGTCCGCCAGCAGTTCGACGATCCGGACGCCGATCGCCGCGCCCGACGCGCCGCTGATGCCGACCACCACGCGTGGGCGGCTCATGGTGTGCGGCCCGCCGATGCGGGGGCCGGCGAAAGGCCGAGCCGCTGCCAGAGCTGGTCCACGCGCGCGATGACGGCTTCGTCCATGGCGAGGCAGTGTCCCCATTCGCGGTCCGTTTCCGGTTGCAATTTCGTGGTTGCGTCGATGCCGACCTTGCCGCCGAGCCCGGGCTTCGGCGATGCGAAGTCCAGATAGTCGATCGGCGTATCGGCGAGCATGACGAGATCGCGCGAGGGATCGGACCGCGTGGCAACGGCCCACATGACGTCGGACCAGTTGCGCACGTCGATGTCCGGATCGACCAGGATCTGGAATTTCGTATAGGTGAGCTGCGGCAGCATCGACCACAATGCCAGCATGACCCGTCGCGCCTGTCCCGGATAGCGCTTTGCGATCGATGCGACGGCGACCCGGTACGAACACGCTTCGGGCGGAAGCCACAGATCCACGATTTCCGGAATCCGTTTCCTGACCAGCGGGACGAGGAGTTCGTTGAAGACCTCGCCGATGCGGGAGGGTTCGTCCGGCGGCCGTCCGGTGAAGGTGGAAAGATAGATCGGTTGCCGGCGCATGGTGATGGCGGATACGCGCATCACGGGAAAATTCTCCACCGCGTTATAATAGCCGGTGTGATCGCCAAACGGTCCTTCGGGAGCGGTTTCGTCGGGCGCGACCGTGCCCTCGATGACGATCTCGGCTTCCGCGGGCACCATCAACGGAACGCTGATGCAGCGTGCGAGCGGCAGGCGCGCGCCGCGCAGCAGGCCGGCGAAGCGGAATTCCGACAGCGTCTCCGGCAGCGGGAGCGCCGCCGCGAGCATGGTCGCCGGATCGGCGCCGATCGCGACCGCGACCGGCATGTCGAGGCCGCGCATCTTCCACAGGTGATGGTGGCGGGCGCCGCCGCGATGGGCAAGCCAGCGCAGGATCAGGCGGTTGCGGTCCAGTACCTGCATTCGGTAGACGCCGACATTGACGTTGATGTCCGTTTCGTCGTCAGGCGGCCTGGTGACGACCATCGGCCAGGTGATGAGTGGAGCCGGTTCGCCTGGCCAGCAGACCTGGATCGGCAGCCGGGTGAGATCGACCGAATCCGCTTGCCACACGATGTCGTGTCCGTGCGGCGCATCGATGTGCTTGGGGCGCATCGCCATGACCCCGCGCGCCAGTGGCAGCTTTGCCAATGCGTCCGCCAGATTGCGCGGCGGTTGCGGCTCGCTCAGCTCGGCGAGCGCCTGTCCGAGGTCGGGCAAATGGTCGGGGTCGACGCCCAGTCCCCAGGCGACGCGCTCCCGCGTGCCGAACAGGTTGACCACGACGGGCATGTCGGCCGCCGCGCCATCGGCTTTGACGGGCGATTCGAACAACAGCGCCGGACCGTTGTCCTGAACAACGCGCTTGTGAATTTCGGTGATCTCGTGAACCACCGATACCGGCTCGCGGACCCGGACAAGCCGGCCCTTGTTCTCGAGATGGGAGAGGAAGCTGCGCAGGTTTCTGAAATGGGGCTGGTCGCGGTGCAACGGGGGCTCCGGAGGCTGTGGGCCTGAATGATGTGCCGCGAACAAACCTGCCGGTCCGGATGTCGCGATAGCGATGAATGCGATACGGCCGGCGTTCTGCAAGGCTGCCACAATCAGCATGGATCCTTGGCAATTTCATTGTTCTCGAACAAGGAAACCGCGGCGGGTGAATGGTATGAACGTTCCACAAGGAGCCTTCATGCCAGCGTCCGGTTCGTCGACGTCGAGAGTGCCGCGGGTGTTCGCCCTCGCGGGGCAGGTCTTGCCGCTTCTGCCGTTGCAGCCGATGCTGGGCGCCTGCATTCACGGGATTCAAAGGCGCCATCCGCAGATCTTCGATCGCCTTGGCTGCCATGCCACGAAGCGATACGGGCTCGATCCGACCGACCTGCCTTTCGCTTTCCTGCTTGAGCCGCGGCGCGTGAATCCGACGGTCACCGCGGTTCGATCCCTGCCGCGGCAGCTCGACATCCGGATTACCGGGACGCTTGCGGCGTTCATCGGCCTGGTGGATGGCTCCTGCGACGGCGACGCGCTCTTCTTTTCGCGGGATATCCAGGTCGAGGGCGATATGGAAGCTGCGGTCGCGTTGCGCAATGCGATCGATGAAGCCGGGATCGACCTCGTCGCCGAATCCGTTGCCTGGCTGGGGCCGTTGGCGGCCGTTGCCGGGCCGATTCTGCAAAGCGTGATCGGCGCTCCTCCGGGCCAGCACCGAAGCGACCCGATATCGGAGACCGGATCATGGAACTGATCTGCCCCGCGGGCACGCCTGCCGCGCTCAGGGCTGCCGTCGGCGCGGGCGCGGATGCGGTGTATTGCGGCTTTCGCGACGAAACCAATGCGCGCAACTTCCCCGGCCTGAACTTCAGTCATGAGGAATTGCGATCCGGGATCGCCCATGCCCACGCCCACGGCGTCAAGGTTCTCGTCGCCATCAATACGTTCGCGCGGGCGGGGGCGCTGGATCTGTGGAGGCGGGCGGTGGATGCCGCCGTCGGGGCCGGCGCCGATGCGCTGATCGTCGCCGATGTCGGGGTTCTCGATTATGCGGCGCGGCGTCATCCGGATCAGCGCCTTCACGTTTCGGTCCAGGCGGCGGCCGCCAATCCGGATGCGATCGATTTTTACGTCAAGGCATTCGGGGTGCGCCGGGTTGTCCTGCCGCGGGTGCTGAGCGTGGCCGAAATCGCGGCGATCGTGCGGGAGGTCGGTTGCGAGACCGAGGTCTTCGTCTTCGGCGGCCTGTGCGTCATGGAGGAGGGGCGCTGTTCGCTTTCGTCCTATGCCACGGGGCAGTCCCCGAACATGAACGGCGTCTGCTCGCCCGCGAGTCATGTTCATTATCGTGAGCAGGACGGCGAACTGATCTCGCGCCTCGGCGCATTCACGGTCAACAAATTTTCCGCCGGAGAGCCTGCGGGCTATCCGACGCTCTGCAAGGGCCGTTTCCAGACGGCGCATGCAACCGGCTATCTGTTCGAGGATCCGGTGAGCCTCGATGCGACCGCCATGCTGCCGGCGTTGCGGAAGGCCGGCGTCACGGCGCTGAAGATCGAGGGCCGGCAGCGCGGCCGCGCCTATATCGAGCGCGTGGTCCGCAATTTCCGCACCAGGCTTGCGGAGCTGGACGATGGCGTTCCCGCCCCGCTCGACGACCTGGTGGCTCTCACCGAGGGGCAGTCGACGACGGCGGGAGCCTACCGAAAGAGTTGGCGCTGATGTCATGCCTGTTTGCCGCCGCCGGCGGCGTGATCCGGGAAAGGCCGCGCCGATGCAATTGACCCTCGGACCCGTGCTCTACAACTGGCAACCCGGGCAGTGGCGGGACTTCTATTTCCGCATCGCGGAGGAAGCGCCCGTGGATGTGGTCGCCATCGGCGAAGTCGTGTGTTCGAAACGGTCCCCGTTTTTCGCCGGGCACATGCCTGCGGTGATCGAACGGCTCGCGGCCTGCGGGAAACAGGTCGTTCTCGGGTCCCTGATCCTGGTGTCGCTGCAACGGGAGCGACGGCAGATGGCGGAACTGGCCGCGAACACTGACTTCATGGTGGAGGCGAACGACCTCTCCTGTCTGGGGGCACTTGCGGATCGTCCTCATGCGATCGGTCCGTTCGTGAATGTCTACAACGAGGCGGCCGCGGCCTATTTCGCCGGCCGGGGCGCGCGGCGGATCTGCCTTCCGCCTGAATTGCCGCTCGATTCGATCAGGACCATCGCGACCGCCCTGTGTGACGTGACCACGGAGGTCTTTGCGTTCGGCCGCCTGCCTCTCGCGATCTCCGCGCGCTGCTATCATGCCCGCCTTCACAAGCTCTCGAAGGACAATTGCCGCTTCATCTGCGAGCAGGACCCGGATGGGTTGCCGGTCGCCACGCTGGACGGCGAGCCGTTCCTCGCCATGAACGGGGTGCAGACCATGTCGCATGCCTGTGCGAATCTGCTGGGAGAGGCGGGCGCTCTCGCGGCGGCCGGTGTCCGTGCGCTTCGGCTGTCGCCGCAACAATGCGACATGGTCGCGGTGGCCCGGATTTTCCGGGACGTGATCGACGGCAGCCGGACATATGAGGATGGCATGCGGCAATTGTCGCGCGTCTATCCCGACGTGCCGTTCGCGAATGGCTTCGTCCATGGCGAGCCCGGGGCGGCGTTCATCGCGGACAAGGCGGGCGCGAGCTTGCGGGCCCGCCGGCCGCAGGCAGGCGGCGCTATGCGATGACGCGCGGCGACAGGCGCGATCTGGAAAGGAGGCGGTCATGGCCGAGACCGGACAAACCCGTGAAGCGCTGGATTTGATCGGCCGCTTGCAGGTCGTGCTGACGCACATGGATCTCGACTGCGGTTGCCGCGCGCTGCTGGACGGCGCTCTGGAGCGATTCTCGAATCTCGAGGCGCAGCGTCTTTCGAGGCGATCTCTGCTGCATGCGCGGGATCACAAGGATCGCATCGACGCGATTCTCATGCTTCTCTCCGAACTCGACAATCTGAGCGAGAACGAAAAGGATCGCACGGTGTTCGTGGAAATGGCGCTGCTGTTCGACGAGATCCGGCAATCGGCCGCGGCGGGCGCGGCGGCCCTGCGGGATATCGATCCGCCGGTCCTGAAGAGCCCGCGCAACGCGCCGCCGGCCACCGTCAGCGTGATCCGCCGATAGGGGCTCAGACCGCGCGGCTATAAACCGGGCCGGGCGTGCCGAGATAGGCGTCGAACGCGGCGGCGACGCTGCGCACCAGGTGCCGCGCGTCATCCTCGACCGCGAGTATCGCCCCTTCGAGCCGGACCACGCCATCGGCGATCAGCATGTTCAGCCGGTCGGCCGACCGAAGCACGGCCTCCGGGCTTGTGCGGTGCCGCGCGCAGACCTGCGCCAGGTCGACACGGAAGTCGCACATGATCCGTTCGATGATGTCGGCGCGCAGCCGGTCGTCGGCCGTCAGCGCGTAGCCTTTCCGGATCGCCAGGTGGCCCCGGTCGATCCGCTGGCGATACGACCGTGGCGCGGCATCGTTCTGGACGTAGCCCTGGTCGAGCCGTCCGATGGCGCTCGCGCCGAAGCCGATCAGGACATCGCTGGCGTCGGTGGTGTAGCCCTGAAAGTTCCGGTGCAGGCATCCTGCGGCCTGCGCCGTTGCCAGGCTGTCGTCCGGAAGGGCGAAATGGTCGAGTCCGATCTGCCGATAGCCGCCTTGGGTCAGCTGGCAGGCGATCATGTTGGCCTGAAGGTGACGGCCGGCTCCGTCCGGCAGCGCCGCCTCATCGATCTTGCGCTGATGCGTCTTGAACGTCGGAACGTGAGCATAGCCGAAAACCGAAAGGCGATCGGGGCGAAGCTGCAGGCATTTCTGGACGGTGTCGACGCACGACGCCACCGTCTGATGGGGCAGGCCGTAGATCAGATCGAAGTTGATGCTGCGCACGCCCGCGGCCCGCAATCCCTCGGTCGCGGCGGCGGTGTCCTCGAAACTCTGAATGCGATGGATGGCCCGCTGCACGACGGGATCGAAGCTCTGCACGCCGAGGCTCGCGCGGGTGACGCCGCTCGCGCCAAGCTCGGCCAGCATCTCGGGGGTCAGCGTGCGCGGGTCGATCTCGACCGCGACCTCGACATCCGGAAGCAGCGTGAACTTCCGTCTCAGAAAGGTCATGAGATCGGCGAATTGCGCCGGCGTCACGATTGTCGGCGTTCCGCCGCCGAAGTGGACCCGGTCGACCCGGGGGACGTGCGCGATATGGTCCGTCACCATATCGATTTCGTGCCGCATCGCGGCGAGATATTCGGCGACGGGCTCGTTGCGCCGGACGATGGTGGTATTGCAGCCGCAATACCAGCACATCGACTGGCAGAAGGGGATGTGCAGATAGAGCGAGACGGTGCGCTGTTGCGGGATCGCCGCCAGCCATTGGCGATAGGTGTGCGGGGTGATCGCGTTCGAGAAATGCGGCGCCGTCGGATAGCTCGTGTAGCGCGGCAGGCGTTCTTCGCCATAGCGGACATTGAGGTCGGATGGCGGGCGGATGGAGCTGTCAGGGGTCACGCGCAAAATCGCACCATGCATGGGAAAGCCGATGATCCTATAAAGGGAGCCACCCGACGGTGTTGCCGGGCATGACGCTTCCGCAGTCGGAGCCGAGCACGACGAAGCCGTCGGCCTGGCTCAGGAGAAAGAGTTTTCCGGAATTCGCTTTCGGCAGCAGATCCACAAGTGGCGCGCCGTTGGCGGTGTAGCCTTTGAGAATGGCCGGCAGATAGGTCGACCGCCCGCTCGGCGATGCCCATGGAAAATCCGCGATGGCGGGGCGGACGGGCTCCATCGGCCGTTTCACACCGCCCCAGGCCCGCAACAGGCCCGCCACCACGACGCGAAATGTCGTGAAGACCGCTCCCGGATTGCCCGGCAGCCCGAGATAAGCGGCCTCGCCGACCCGGCCGAGGGTAAGCGGCTTCCCGGGCTTGATCGCAACGCCGGCCACCGTGATCGTCCCGTCGCACCGGCGGACGACCTCGGCCATGTGGTCCTCATCGCCGACCGAAACGCCGCCGGTGGTGATGACCGCATCGGCCTGCGCGGCGGCCTCGCGCATGCGGGCGCACAGGGCGTCCGGCGCGTCATGGCAGGCACCGAGATCGATAAGGTCGATCCAGGGCTGGTCCAGCAGGCCCCGCAGGATGTAGCGATTGGAATTGTAGATTTCGCCGGGCGCGATGGCCTCGCCGGGCTGGCGCAGCTCGGACCCGGTCGAGAAGGTCGCGACACGGAGTTTGCGGAACACCTCGACCTGCGCCAGTCCCGTCGATGCGGCAAGGCCCATCATCCGGGAATCCATCTGGCTGCCATGCTCGATCAGGATGGTGCCGGCCTGAACGTCTTCGCCGCGCAGCCTGATATTGGCGCCGCGTCGCGGCGGATGCGAGAACACGACATTGCCGTCGCCAGGTTCGGCGTCTTCCTGGGCGACGACGGCATTCGCGCCGGGCGGAATCGGCGCGCCGGTCAATATCCGGATCGCGGTGCCGGCTTCCAGCCTCGTTTCCTCCTTCGTCGGGCCAGCCGCGATCCGCCCGATCAGCCTCAACGTTGCCGGCAGGGGACCGGCGAGGTCTTCGACATTGACCGCGTAGCCGTCCATCGCACTGGAATCGAAGCCGGGCAGTGGCGCCGATGCCATCAGATCCCGGGCCAGAATCCGTCCCGACGCATTCTCGATGGCGATAGTTTCCGAGGAGACCGGATGCCTCAGTCCCATGCCCTTCTCGATCGCGAGATCGACCGGAACCGGCGCACCGCCCTTCTGATCCGGAAGGGTTGGTCGCTCGCACGGGCCGGGGGCGCGCGCCGGGGCTGACGATCGTTTCGGAAGGCCGCGAGGAGATGTCATCTACGGGCTCCGTTGCGTGCCCCGTGTCCTGCAAGAGAGCGATGCCGGTCTTTGCAGGGGCACATCACAAATGGCGGCCAGTGGCGTGGGTCCGACATTCGCTGCCCCCCGTGCGGCAATCCCGGCAGGCGAATGTCAAATCCGAAACCCCGCCGGAAACCTGTGGTTGCTGGTGACTTTTCAGGATCATGCTCTAGCAGATTCTGCGCCCCCCCGACCTTGCGTTGGCGCAATAGCGGATGCTCTTTCCGCACCGGGCGGCGACGGCATGGCGCCGGCCCTCTGAGGAAGCCGTTCGATGTTTCGGAACATCGTTGTTTCAGGACTTCGCTGTTTCAGGACATTGCGGTTTCAGGACATCGGGTCGTCGATGAACCGCTGGGGGCGTGCGAACAGGATGAGCTGATCCTTGTCGTCGATGGCGATTTCACGCCCGCGAATCCGCACGCCGTGGTCCGTCAGATATCCAAGGCTCCGCGACAGGTTTTCCCGCGTGGTGCCGATATGCGATGCCAGCGTGCCGCGATCGAACGGAATGACGACGCATTCCTGATGCGCATCCTTCTTGGATTCGGCCAGGATCCAGTTGGCCAGCCGTTCGACGGTCGACCTTGCCAGGTGTCCCTTGAGCTTCTTGACCGAGCCGCGATAGGCGCGTGCGAGTTCTTTCGCGATCATGCTGGTGAAGACGATGTCCTGATTGCATATCTCGCGGACCCGCTCGGCCGGAATCAGCAGCACGCGCGATTTGACCAGCGTTCTTGCCGAACTCAGATAGGGCTGGTCGCAGATGATGGCGGCGGGAATGAAGGTGGAGACCGGATAGACCAGCGAGATGCCCCATTCCCCGCCGTCCTGCTCGGTATAGATCTCGGCAAGGCCCTCGACCAGCACATGCAGGAAGTCAGCCTGGGAGCTTTCGTGGATCAGGACGACGCCTGCCGGAAACTGCTGCAGCAACGCGGCATCCAGCAGACGCTCCATGTTCTCCGCACCCATTTCGGAAAACAGTGAAAGTTTTCGGAGTTCCTCGATCTCATGTGGACGCAAGGCCAGCGCTCCGCTTCATGGCAGCCGATGGACGGGCGTGATATTTGTTAAATCCAGGCACCGCAAGCGTCACTTCATCGCATGTGCAGGATCAAGTGAAACTGTATGATTTCATATAAGTCGGGATTGGTCGCGCTAGCTTGATCCAGCGCAAATAAGGCTCGGATATAAAACGCAATCTCCAGATCGTGAATGATTTGGAGATGCGCCGTGAGTGACCTCAATCAAGGCAGTGCGAAGCGGGAGCGGGAGCGGGCGCTCTGGCTTTCGACGGTTTCGTTCACGGTCTGCTTTGCCGTCTGGACGATCTTTTCCATCATCGGCATCGCCATCAAGGACAAGCTCGGCCTCAACGAGACGGAGTTCGGCCTTCTGGTCGGCACGCCGATTCTGAGCGGCTCGCTGGTCCGTCTCGTCCTCGGTGTCTGGGCCGATCAGTATGGCGGCCGGCGCGTCAATACCGTGGTGATGCTCGCCGGCGCGATCGCAACCTATTTCCTGACCTGGGCGCAGACCTATCCGCAATTCCTGATCGCCGCGTTCTTCGTCGGCATCGCGGGCGGCTCCTTCGCGGTCGGCGTCGCCTATGTCTCGCGGTTCTATCCGATGGGCAAGCAGGGCACCGCGCTGGGCATTTTCGGCGCGGGCAATGTCGGCGCCGCGGTCACCAAGTTCCTCGCCCCCTTCGTCATGGTGGCGTTCGGCTGGCAGGCGGTGGCGCAGGTCTGGGCGGCCGCGCTCGCCGTCATGGCGGTGATCTTCTGGTTCTTCTCGGAGGAAGACCCGGTGGTGAAGGCCAGGCGCGAACGCGGCGAGAAGCCGAAAAGCGCGTGGCTCGAATTCGCGCCGCTGAAAAACATCCAGGTCTGGCGGTTCTCGCTCTACTACTTCTTCGTGTTCGGCGCGTTTGTGGCGCTGGCATTGTGGCTGCCGCAATATCTCATCAAGGTCTACGGCATCGACCTCAAGTCCGCCGGCATGATCGCGGCGATGTTCTCGCTGCCGGCATCGGTGTTCCGTGCCTATGGCGGTCATCTGGCCGACCGCTACGGCGCGCGCCGGGTGATGTACTGGACCTTCCTGGTCGCCGTCGCCTGCACTTTCATCCTGTCCTATCCGCCGACCGACTACGTCGTGCGGACGGTGACCGGCTCGGTCAGCTTCCATCTCGAGATGGGCGTGGTGCCGTTCACGGTGGCGGTGTTCGTCCTCGGCTTCTTCATGGCGCTAGGCAAGGCGGCGGTGTTCCGGCACATCCCGGTCTATTACCCGAACCATGTCGGCGCGGTGGGCGGCCTGGTGGGCATGATCGGCGGCCTCGGTGGTTTCGTGCTGCCGATCGCCTTCGGCGCGCTCAACGATCTCACCGGGCTGTGGACCAGCTGCTTCATGCTGCTGTTCCTCATCGTCACCGGGTCGCTGATCTGGATGCATCTCGCGATCCGGCAGATGGAGCGGGGCGTCGTCGGCGAAGAGCTGAAGAAGCTGCCGCAGCTTCCCGAAATGGAGGAGATCCACAAGCCCGAGCACATCGGTGCGCTGTCCGGCGCGGTGCTGACGGACTGGCGCCCGGAGGACAAGACGTTCTGGGAGAGCCGGGGGCGGGCGGTCGCGCGGCGCAACCTGTGGATCTCGATCCCGGCATTGCTGTTGTCCTTCGCCATCTGGCAGGTCTGGTCGGTGGTGGTGGCGAAGCTGCCCTCGGTCGGCTTCAAGTTCACCACCGATGAACTGTTCTGGCTGGCGGCGTTGCCGGGCATCTCCGGCGCGGTGCTGCGGGTGTTCTATTCCTTCATGGTGCCGATCTTCGGCGGCCGGTTGTGGACCACGCTCGCCACCTGGTCGCTAATGATCCCGGCGGTCGGCATCGGCTACGCGGTGCAGACGCCATCGACGCCTTACGCGGTGTTCCTGGTGCTGGCGCTGCTCTGCGGCTTCGGCGGCGGCAACTTCGCCTCCTCGATGGCCAATATCTCCTTCTTCTTCCCGCGCGCGGAGAAGGGCAACGCGCTCGCGCTGAATGCCGGTCTCGGCAATCTCGGCGTCAGCGTGGTGCAGTTCGTCGTGCCCCTCGTCATCACCGCCGGCGTGCTCGGCTGGTTCGGCGGCGATCCGGTGATGGTGACGGACGGTCCGCGCCAGGTGCCGCTGTGGCTGCAGAACGCCGGCTTCGTCTGGGTGCCGTTCATCGCCGCGAGCGCATTCGCCGCATGGTTCGGCATGAATGATATCGCTTCCGCCAAGGCGTCGTTCGCCGATCAGGCGGTGATCTTCCAGCGCAAGCACAACTGGGTGATGTGCTGGCTCTACACCGGCACCTTCGGCTCCTTCATCGGCTATTCGGCGGGCTTTCCGCTGCTGGCGAAGATCCTGTTCCCCAACGTGAACGTGCTGCCGTTCGTCTTCCTCGGGCCGCTGGTCGGCGCGCTGTCGCGCTCGGCGACCGGCTGGATCGCCGACAGATGGGGCGGCGGCCGCGTCACGCTGTGGGTGTTCCTGCTGATGATGGCCGGCGTGATCGGCATCCTCTACTTCATCGGCATCAGGGAGCAGCCGGGCGCGTTCTGGGGATTCTTCGCGATGTTCCTGCTGATGTTCTTCGCCACCGGCGTCGGCAATGCGTCGACCTTCCAGATGATCCCGAACATCATGCGCAAGGAACTGGATCGCCTGATGCCGGACGCCGACACCGCCGCGCGGGCGCGCCAGACCGAGAAGGAGTCGGCCGCGATCACCGGATTCACCTCGGCGATCGCCGCGTTCGGCGCGTTCTTCATCCCGAAGTCGTTCGGCTCCTCCATCGATCTCACCGGCGGCGTCGAGGCGGCGCTGTGGGGATTCTTCATCTTCTACGTCACCTGCGTCGTCATCACCTGGGCTGTCTACACCCGCAAGGGCGGCCTGCTTCACGACGTCGAACGGCGTGGTGCGACGGCGGTTGCCCAGCCCGCCCAATAGGGAGAAACTGATGAGCCATTTTCTCGACCGGCTTTCGTTCTTCACGAGAACCAGGCCCGAATTCGCCGGTGGTCACGGCATCACCACCACCGAGGACAGAAGCTGGGAGGAGGGCTATCGCAGGCGCTGGCAGCACGACAAGATCGTGCGCTCCACCCACGGCGTGAACTGCACCGGCTCGTGCTCGTGGAAGATCTATGTCAAGGGCGGCATCGTCACCTGGGAAACCCAGCAGACCGATTATCCGCGCACCCGGCCCGACCTGCCGAACCACGAGCCGCGCGGCTGTCCGCGCGGCGCGAGCTTCAGCTGGTACCTGTATTCCGGCAACCGCGTGAAATATCCGCTGGTGCGCTCGCGGCTGCTCCGGCTGTGGCGCGCGGCACGCGCGACGCTGACGCCGGTCGCGGCGTGGAAGTCGATCGTCGAGAATCCCGAGAAGCGGGCCGCCTATACCAAACGTCGCGGCCTCGGCGGTTTCGTCCGCGCCAGCTGGGACGAGGTCAACGAGATCATCGGCGCGGCCAACGCCTATACGGTGAAGGCCCATGGTCCCGACCGGGTGTTCGGCTTCTCGCCGATCCCGGCGATGTCGATGGTCAGCTATGCCGCGGGCGCGCGCTACCTGTCGCTTCTCGGCGGCGTCTGCATGTCATTCTACGATTGGTATTGCGACCTGCCGCCGGCCTCGCCGCAGACCTGGGGCGAGCAGACCGACGTGCCGGAAAGCGCCGACTGGTACAATGCCGGCTTCCTGATCCTGTGGGGCTCCAACGTGCCGCAGACGCGCACGCCGGACGCGCATTTCTACACCGAGGCGCGCTACAAGGGCGCCAAGAGCGTGGTGATCTGCCCGGACTATTCGGAAGCGTCGAAATTCGCCGACATGTGGATGTCGCCGAAGCAGGGCACCGACTCCGCGGTGGCGATGGCGATGGGCCACGTCATCCTGCGCGAATTCCATATCGATAAAAAGACCGACTACTTCGACGACTACATGCGGCGCTACACCGACATGCCGATGCTGGTGCGCCTGGTGAAGCAGGGCGACGGCTACGTGCCGGACCGCTTTGTGCGCGCCTCGGATTTCGCCGACGGCCTCAACGAGGCCAACAACCCGGAGTGGAAAACCGTCGCCTATGACGAGGCGAGCGGCGAACTCGTGGTGCCGAATGGCTCGATCGGCTTCCGCTGGGGCGAGAACGGCAAGTGGAACCTGGAGGAGAAGGCGGCCGGCGGCCGCGACACCCGCCTGCGCATGTCGCTGATGGACATCCAGGACGATGTCGCCAAGGTCGGCTTCCCGTATTTCGGCAATCGCGAGCACGACCATTTCCGCGGCACCGATCATCCGGGCGTGCTGACGCGCAACATTCCGGTGAAGGTGCTGCAGCTGTCCGACGGCGAGACGCTGGTCGCCTCGGTGTTCGATCTGTTCGTGGCCAATTATGGCATCGATCGCGGCCTCGGCGGCGAGAACATCGCTGGAGGCTATGACGAGATCGAACCCTATACGCCGGCCTGGGCGGAGCAGATCAGCGGCGTGCCGCGGGACCAGATCATCACGGTCGCGCGTGAATTCGCGCGCAATGCCGAGAAGACGAACGGCCGCTCGATGGTGATCGTCGGCGCCGGCCTCAATCACTGGTACCACATGGACATGAACTACCGCGGCATCATCAACATGCTGGTGATGTGCGGTTGCGTTGGCCAGTCGGGCGGCGGCTGGTCGCATTATGTCGGCCAGGAGAAACTGCGGCCGCAATCGGGCTGGGTGCCGGTGGCCTTCGGCCTCGACTGGAGCAGGCCGCCGCGGCAGATGAATTCGACCTCGGCGTTCTACGCCCACACCGACCAGTGGCGCTATGAGACGCTCGACGTCAACGACGTGCTGTCACCGACCGCGCCGGTCGGGCCGTGGGACGGCGCGCTGATCGACTACAACGTGCGCGCCGAGCGGATGGGCTGGCTGCCGTCGGCGCCGCAGCTTCAGGCCAACCCGCTGGACCTATCGAAGCAGGCGGCGTCCTCGGGGCTGGAGGCCAGGGATTATGTCGCCCGGGCGCTGAAGTCCGGCGAGCTGAAGATGGCTTGCGAGGACCCGGACAATCCGAAGAACTGGCCGCGCAACCTGTTCGTCTGGCGCTCCAATCTGCTTGGGGCGTCGGGCAAGGGGCATGAATATTTCCTCAAGCACCTGCTCGGCACCAGTCACGGCGTGATCGGCAAGGATCTCGGCCATGTCGGCGGCCGCAAGCCGTCCGAGGTGGCCTGGCACGAGGAGGCGCCCGAAGGAAAGCTCGACCTTCTCGTCACGCTCGACTTCCGCATGTCCACCACCTGCATGTATTCGGACATCGTGCTGCCGACCGCGACCTGGTACGAGAAGAACGATCTCAACACCTCGGACATGCATCCCTTCATCCATCCGCTGACCGCGGCGGTCGATCCGGTGTGGGAGTCGCGCAGCGACTGGGATATCTACAAGGGCATCGCGAAGTCGTTCTCGGCGGTCGCGCCGGAGGTGCTGGGCGTCGAGCAGGACGTGGTGCTCACGCCGATCATGCACGACTCGGCCGGCGAGATCGCGCAGCCGCTCGACGTCAAGGACTGGAAGAAGGGCGAGATCGACCCGATCCCCGGCAAGACCATGCCGTCGGTCGCCGTGGTGGAGCGCGACTATCCGAACCTCTACAAGAGGTTCACCTCGCTCGGCCCGCTGATGGGCAAGCTCGGCAATGGCGGCAAGGGCATGAGCTGGGATACCGGGCACGAGGTCGAGTTGCTCAAGCGCCTCAATGGCGTCGTCACCGAGGAGGGGCCGAGCCAGGGCCTGCCGCGCATCGAGACCGACATCGATGCCTGCGAGGCGCTGCTCTCGCTCGCGCCGGAGACCAATGGCGAGGTGGCGGTGAAGGCATGGAGCTCGCTCGGCACCTTCACCGGCCGCGACCACACCCATCTCGCGGTCCCCAAGGAGGACGAGAAGATACGTTTCCGCGATGTGGTCGCGCAGCCGCGCAAGATCATCTCATCGCCGATCTGGTCGGGGCTCGAGTCCGAAAGCGTCTGCTACAACGCCTGCTATACCAACGTCCATGAGCTGATCCCGTGGCGCACGCTGACCGGCCGCCAGCAGCTCTATCAGGATCACCTCTGGATGCGGGCGTTCGGCGAGGGCTTCTGTGTCTACCGTCCGCCGATCGATACGAGGTCGGTGCGGCCGGTGATCGACCGCAAGCCGAACGGCAACAAGACGGTCGTGCTGAACTTCCTCACGCCGCACCAGAAGTGGGGCATCCACTCGACCTATACCGACAACCTCCTGATGCTGACGCTGTCGCGCGGCGGGCCGATCGTGTGGATGAGCGAGACCGACGCGAGAAGCGCCGGCATCGTCGACAACGACTGGATCGAGGTGTTCAACACCAACGGCGCGCTGGTCGCGCGCGCGGTGGTGTCGCAGCGCGTCCGCCAGGGTATGTGCATGATGTATCACGCCCAGGAGAAGATCGTGAACGTGCCGGGCTCCGAGCAGACCGGCCAGCGCGGCGGCATCCATAACTCGGTGACCCGCGTCGTGCTCAAGCCGACCCATATGATCGGCGGCTATGCGCAGCAGGCTTACGGTTTCAACTATTACGGCACCGTCGGCTCCAACCGGGATGAATTCGTCATCGTCCGTAAAATGACAAACGTGGACTGGCTGGACGAGCCGGTTGCCGCGCCCAGCACAAGCCTGGAGGCTGCAGAATGAAGATCCGTGCTCAGATCGCGATGGTGCTCAACCTCGACAAATGCATCGGGTGCCATACCTGCAGCGTGACCTGCAAGAACGTCTGGACCAGCCGCGAAGGCATGGAATACGCCTGGTTCAACAACGTCGAGACCAAGCCCGGCATCGGCTATCCGAAGGACTGGGAAAACCAGGCGCGATGGAAGGGCGGCTGGGTGCGCCGGCGCGACGGCTCGATCGCGCCGCGCATCGGCGGCAAGTGGCGGGTGCTGGCGAATATCTTCGCCAATCCAGACCTGCCGGAGATTGACGACTACTACGAGCCCTTCACCTACGATTACGAGCACCTGCAGACCGCGCCGGACATGAAGGCCACGCCGACCGCGCGGCCGCGCTCGCTGATCTCCGGCGAGCGGCTGGAGAAGATCCAGTGGGGGCCGAACTGGGAGGAAATCCTCGGCGGCGAATTCGCCAAGCGCTCGCAGGACTACAATTTCGAGGGCGTGCAGAAAGACATCTACGGCCAGTTCGAAAACACCTTCATGATGTACCTGCCGCGGCTGTGCGAGCACTGCCTCAACCCGACCTGCGTCGCGTCGTGCCCCTCCGGCGCGATCTACAAGCGCGAGGAGGACGGCATCGTCCTGATTGACCAGGACAAGTGCCGTGGCTGGCGCATGTGCGTCTCCGGCTGCCCCTACAAAAAAATCTATTACAACTGGTCGTCGGGCAAGTCCGAGAAATGCATCTTCTGCTATCCGCGCATCGAGGCCGGCCAGCCGACGGTGTGTTCGGAAACCTGCGTCGGCCGTATCCGCTATCTCGGCGTGGTGCTGTATGACGCCGACCGCATCGCGGAGGCCGCCAGCAAGCCCGACGAGCGCGATCTCTATCAGGCCCAGCTCGACGTTTTCCTCGATCCCAACGATCCCTCGGTGATCGCCGAGGCGGAGCGCCAGGGTATTCCGCATGCGTGGCTGGAAGCGGCCAAGGCGTCGCCGATCTGGAAGATGGCGATGGAGTGGAAGGTCGCGTTTCCACTGCATCCGGAATACCGCACGCTGCCGATGGTCTGGTATGTGCCGCCGCTGTCGCCGATCACCTCGGCGGCGTCCGCCGGCAAGATCGGTCTCGACGGCGAGATGCCGGATGTTCGCTCGCTGCGGATTCCGATGCGCTATCTCGCCAACCTCCTGACCGCGGGCCATGAGGAGCCGGTGGCGCTTGCGCTCGAGCGCATGCTGGCGATGCGCGCCTATATGCGCGCCAAGACCATCGACGGTGTGATCGATGATTCCATCGCCGCCCGTGTCGGCCTCAAGGGCGCGCAGATCGACGAGATGTACAAGATCATGGCGCTCGCCAATTACGAGGACCGCTTTGTGATTCCGACGGCGCATCGCGAACTCGGCGCCGACGCCTACGACATGCGCGGCTCCTGCGGCTTCTCGTTCGGCAATGGCTGCGGCGGCGGCGAGACCGAGACCAACCTGTTCGGCACGCCGCGCAAGGCCAGGAACCCGGTGGAGGTTGTGTGATGAAGACGTTCAAGGTTCTGTCCGCGCTTCTGACCTATCCGTCCGAGGAGCTTGTCGCGGCTGCGCCGCTGTTCGGCCGCGTGCTCGATGAGGAGCAGCTGGTGCCGCCCGCCATGCGTCAGAATCTCGACGCCCTGATCGACGAGCTTGCAGTCGGCGACCTCTACGATCTGCAGGAGCGCTATGGCCTGCTGTTCGACCGCAGCCGTTCGCTGGCCCTGCATCTGTTCGAGCACGTTCATGGTGAGAGCCGCGACCGTGGCCAGGCGATGGTCGATCTCCGCTCGGTCTATGAGAATGCCGGCTTCTTCATCGCGGCCAACGACCTGCCGGATTTCATTCCGCTGTTCCTCGAATTCCTCTCGACCCAGCCGGTCGAGGCCGCGCGCGATTTCCTGGCCCAGCCCGCGCACATCCTTGCCGCCCTTGCCGAGCGGCTGGAGCGCCGCACGTCGGCCTACAAGGCGGTGTTTGATGCGCTGGTCGCCATCGCGGAAACAACGCCGGAGCGCGAGGCGGTCGCGGGCCTCCTGAAGGGACCGGATCCCGATCCGATGGATTTCGCCGCGCTGGATGCGGCGTGGGAGGAGGAGGAGGTCAGGTTCGGCCCGGCGGCGCAGAGCCAGTCGTCATGCGGCCGCGACGGATTGCAGTCGCGGCTGCGCCATGCGTCGCGCTCCATCAAGACACCGGCAGCCTGAGAAGGAGGAGCAGATGTATCCGACGGTCAATTCCATCGTCTTCGGCTGGTATCCGTATCTGTGCGCGATCGTCTGCCTGTTCGGCAGCCTCGTGCGCTTCGACCGCGAGCAGTACACCTGGCGCAGCGGATCGAGCCAGCTCCTGCGTCGGCGCCAGCTGATGTGGGGCTCCAACCTGTTCCACGTCGGAATCCTCGTGATCTTCGTCGGTCATTTCGTCGGGCTGCTGACGCCGATCTGGGTGTTCGACATGCTCGGCATCTCGCACGGCTTCAAGCAGGTGCTGGCGATGGTCGCCGGCGGCGTTGCCGGCCTGATGTGCCTGGTCGGCATCTCGCTTCTGACCCACCGCCGCCTGTTCGATCCGCGGATTCGCGCCACCTCCTCGTTCGGCGACACCGCGATCCTTTTGATCCTGTTCGCGCAGCTTCTGCTCGGCCTTGCCACCATTCCGGTGTCGGCCGGTCATCTCGACGGCCATGAGATGGTGAAGTTCATGAACTGGGCGCAGGCCATCGTCACGCTGCAGCCCGGTGCCGCGAACTACGTGCTCGACGTGAATCCGATCTTCAAGGCGCACCTGGTGCTCGGGATGACGATTTTCCTCATCTTCCCGTTCACGCGCCTGGTCCACATCTGGAGCGCGCCGGTCTGGTATCTCGGCCGCCGCGGCTATCAGGTCGTGCGCAGCCGCCCGGGCCGCGTTCCGGCGGCGGCGAGCGGGATGTCCACCCGGCCGATGCAGTCCGCGGAGTAGGGAACATGGATTGCTCGATCTCCAATGCCCTGCCGAAGCCGAAGGCGGTCAGCGTCAATGGTGTGGTGATTCCTCGCGAGGCGATCGCGCAGGAGGTGCAGAATCATCCGGCCGACAAGCCGATCCATGCCTGGCAGGCCGCCGCGCGCGCGCTCGTGGTGCGCGAGCTGCTGCTGCAGGAAGCCGCGCGGTTCGGTATCGAAGCCGAGGCGCTGTGCGATCCCGACGGCCGGCGCGAGACCGCGGAAGAAGCGGCGATGCGGGCGCTGATCGAACGCGAGGTGAAGACGCCGGAGCCGGATGAGGCGGCGTGCCGGCGGTTCTACGCGCAGAACCTGAAACGTTTCCGGATGGGCGATCTCTACGAGGTGGCGCACATCCTGATCGCCGCGCCGCGCGACGACCGGGCGGCGCGGATGGCGGTGCGCGGCAACGCCGAAGCCATCCTTGCGGCGGTGAAGGCCGACCCGACCATCTTCGCCGACATGGCGTCGAACCACTCCGCCTGCTCGACCTCGGCGGCGGACGGCGGCCGCCTTGGCCAGATCACGCGCGGCCAGACCGTGCCGGAATTCGAGGCGGCGCTGGAGCGGATGCAGCCGGGCGACATGGCTATCGCGGAAACCCGTTACGGCTTTCACGTGGTGCGGATGGATCGGCGCGCCGAGGGGCAGACCTTGCCCTTCGAACTGGCGAAGGAGCGGATCGCGGGCTATCTCGCCGCCAGTGTCGAGCGCCGCGCGCTCGCGCAATATGTTTCCATCCTGGCGGGCCGGGCCGAAATTGCCGGCATCTCGCTTGCCGCCACGGACACCCCCCTGGTGCAATAGAGGAAGCGTGCCATGCAGCTTGGCGAGGTGATCCGCGGCTTCGACGACGAAGCCAATGCCGCCGAAGCATTGATCGCGTGCGGCGACATTGCCCTGCTGGCCCGCGTGGATGCCATGACGAGCTGGTTCGGTGAAACCGTCGGCGAGTATGCGTCCGGCGCGGTGCGGCGGTTTGCCAACCTTGCGGGCAGCGAGGACTGGCTCGGCCTGATGAATATTCTGGAACGCGCCGACGATCCGGGAGCGGGATGCCTGACCTTCATGGTCGACTGGTCGCTCAGGCAGGACGAAGCCATTGCGGCGCCGCGGGGCGAAGCGGGCGAGCCCCACGCCGGATGCACATGCGGCGGCAATGGAGCCTGCACATGAGCCCCGATGGCGGCCGGCTGGAAGGCGCCGCCGGTCCGGAATCGCTGGCGCGGATCGGCGTTCTCGTCGTTTCCGATCGCGCCAGCGCAGGCATCTATGAAGACCGGAGCGGGACGGCGATCGGCGATTTCCTGAAGAAGGCCATCCGTTCCGACTGGACCGTCATCTCCAGGATCGTGCCCGACGGCGCGGAAAGCGTGGCCGGCGCACTGATCGACCTTTCGGACCATGAGGGCTGCGATCTGGTCCTGACCACGGGTGGAACGGGGCCTGCGCCCCGCGACCTCACGCCCGAGGGAACGCGGATGGTGATCGGCCGCGAACTCGCCGGCTTCGGTGAACTGATGCGGCGGGCCAGCCTCGATCACGTCCCGACGGCGATCCTGTCGCGGCAACTCGCCGGAACGCGCAACCGCTCCCTGATCGTCAATCTGCCCGGGCGGCCGGCAGCCATTGACGTCTGCCTGAATGCCGTTTTTCCCGCCATCCCTTATTGCCTCGAGCTGATCGGGGCGCGCCGGATCGAGGTGAATTCCGATGTTTGCATGGCCTTCCGTCCGAACGATTGAGCCGGCCCGGCAGGGCGAACCGGGTATCGGCGCGGTCGTCTACCAGAACGACCGCTATCCGGATGCGGTTTTCAAATGGATCGTCGGCGAATGCCGGGCCCGGGGCCTGGTGCTGTCGGGCGTTCTGCAATACCCGGCATTCGAGGGGGCCGACCAGGATTGCGATGTGGTGCTCGAGGATATCGCGAGCGGCCACCGGACGCGGCTGTTCGAGGACCGCGGCAAGGGCGCGCGGGGATGCCGTCTCGATACCGCGGCATTGCTGGAAGCCGCGATGGAAATCGAGCGGAGTTTCGACGACACCCCCTCGCTTCTCGTGCTGAACAAGTTCGGCAAGGTCGAGGCCGAGGGAGGGGGCATGTGCGGGGTGATGGCGAAGGCGCTCGAACGCGGCATTCCCGTCGTGATCGGCGTTCCCGCGCGCAACCTGAAATCCTGGCGGAATTTCGCCGACGGGTTCTCGACCGAATTGCCGGAGGACACCGATCGGATCGCGGATTGGCTCGCGAGGCTCGGATTAGGCGCCGCCTGGCGCGGGGCGCCCGGGGCGATGCCGTGGACGGCGATACGCGAAGGCGGCGGGTGACCGCGAGGGCCGGCATGCGGATCATGCATCCATCGTGGCGGCAGCCGACGCCACGGTTACTCCCGTCGGAGCCCGCCGGCGATTATCCGCGCCGATGCCTGGAGTGCGAGGCGCGCCCGCTCGGCATCTGTGCGGGGCTCGATGCGCCGGAGCTTTCCGCGCTGGAGAAGCTCGGTCCGGAGACGCATTTTGCAAGGAAGGATACCCTGTTCTCGGAGGACGACAGGGCGCGCCATGTCTTCAACCTGACGCAAGGCGTCGCGCGCCTGTACAAGCTCTTGCCGGATGGGCGGCGCCAGATCGTCGGGTTCGGTCTGCCGGGTGATTTCCTGGGCGCGACATGCTCCGATCGCTATGGCCTCTCGGCCGATGCCGTTACGCCGATGATGGCCTGCCGGTTCTCCAGGGAAAGTTTCCAGCGGTTTGTCGACGCCAGGCCCGGCATCCTGCGCCGGATGAACGCGTTCGAAGTGCGGGAACTCGATCTCGCCCGGAACCATATGCTTTTGCTGGCGAGCCATTCGGCCGAACAGAAAATTGCGATGTTCCTCATTGGCTGGCGTGATCGGCTCGTGCGGTTTGGTGAAGTTCCGGAGATATTGCCGCTGCCGATGCGGCGGCGGGACATCGCGGACTTCCTCGGCATGACGATTGAAACGGTCAGCCGCACGTTGAGGCGGCTTGAGCGGAAAAAGATCATTGCCAACGTGCCGAGGGGGGTGCGCCTGCTGAGTCCCGTTCGGATCGAGGATCTGGCATGGGCGCGATGACCGCGTTGCCGTTGCTTGCCTTGCTATCGTTCAGGAATCTCGCTGGAAGCCGGGGATGCCGGCCCGCTCGTGCCGATTGATCCGCCGGTTTGTCCTCGAACCCGTCCGCAGCCCTGTCCGGCGATCGCTGCGGCTCTCGAAGGTATTTTTTGCCGGGCGACGATCGTGGCAGGCCCGGCGCGATCCCGGTAACGCGATCCCGGTAAAGAGCGGATCGTCGTTGACAGTTCCCGTCAGATCACGACGATGGGCGGCCCCTCACCCGCATGGGGGGCATGGACGTTGCGTCGGCTTTTCACGGCATCCGGGCAGGAGCACCGGCGTGATACGTTTAGTCATGGAGTCACGCGCCCGATTTCGAAAAGGAAGATTTGCAATGGCATTCCGATCCTGTTTAGGCGCAATCGTCGCGCTTGGTGTCGTAGCGGCCTCGACCGCTACCGTTCAGGCCCAGCCGGCAAGGGTTTTCCAACACCCCCGGATCGGCGCGAACCTGCTGGACGGCTGCTATTCGTGGCCGGGCCCGTGCCGTTCGCGGAGACAGGCCAACGCATTCTGCCGCGACCAGGGCTACAGCGGGGCGGTCGATTTCGAAGTCAGGAAGAAGGCCGGCGGTTTCCAGACCTGGCGGCTGGGCGACGAGGGCGTCTGCACCTTCGCCTGCTCGGTGATGGTCTGGGTGGCGTGCGGCGATTGAGGCGCGAAAACCTGGGTCGCGCGCAGGCCGTCGTCCATCTGGACGGACTGCACCGGATCGCCCAACCGTTTGTGCGCGGCCTGCGCGGGTGATGCCGCCATATGCGACATCGCCGCCGGCGCGGACTTGCGTTGAGTGGCTACCTTGCGTTGAGTGGCTACCGGGCGGCGGTGCGAAATCTCGGGACGTGAAATCCAGGAATGCCGTCGGCATCCGGTGTTTGCCGGCGGTCCTTTTGGTCCTAACATCGGACTGGCATGATATCCGGTTGGCATGACATCGGACTGCCATGCCGGTACGATCGACGCCGGTGACGGAGCCGATGACGCGCCGTCCTTGCGTTTGACGCGTTGCCATGCGGGAATGTGGCATCCCTATGCAAATCCGGTTCGGCGGCTAGCGCTTGCCTTGCGTTTGCGCTTGTCTTGGAACGGCTGCGGATAGTATGGCCTTGCGACCAGATTCAATCGGCATTGAGCCCGGAGACTGAGCCCACGCAACGCGCAAGCGTTCGAGAAGATGAATGAAAGGAAGCGCATGTCTGAAGCATATATCATCGACGCCGTTCGCACGCCGCGCGGCATTGGCAAGCCGGGCAAGGGTGCGTTGTCGCATCTGCATCCGCAGCACCTCGCCGCGACCGTGCTGAAGGCGATCAAGGAGCGCAACAAGCTCGATACCGCCACCGTCGACGACATCATCTGGTCGACCTCGACCCAGGAAGGCAAGCAGGGCGGCGACCTCGGCCGCATGTCGGCGCTCCAGGCCGGCTACGATATCCAGGCCAGCGGCACCACGCTCGACCGCTTCTGCGGCGGCGGCATCACCTCGGTCAACCTCGCCGCCGCGTCGGTGATGTCGGGCATGGAGGATTGCGTCATCGCCGGCGGCACCGAGATGATGAGCTATCAGCAGATCCTCGCCGCCGAACGCGCCGCCGCCAAGATGGCGCCGCGCATGATGGGTTCGGGCAACGAGCAACTCGATGCCGTTCACCCGCAATCGCATCAGGGCGTGTGCGGTGACGCCATCGCCGCCAGGGAAGGCATCAGCCGCGAAGCCGTCGACGCGCTGGCGCTGGTGAGCCAGCAGCGCGCCAAGAAGGCGATGGACGAAGGCCGCTTCGCCAAGTCGGTGGTGCCGGTGATCAATCCGGACGGCAGCGTCGCGCTCGACCGTGAGGAGTTTCCGCGCCCCGAGACCACCGCCGAGGGGCTTGCCTCGCTGAAGCCGAGCTTCGAGCAGCTTGCCGACTACGACATCGGCGGCGGCATCACCTTCAAGAAGCAGATCCAGCGCCGCTATCCGGACCTCGACTGGAAGGGCGTGCATCACGCCGGCAACAGCTCCGGCGTGGTCGATGGCGCCGCCGCGGTGCTCATCACCTCGAAGGATTATGCCGAGAAGCACGGCCTCAAGCCGCGCGCCCGCATCGTCGCCTATGCCAACCAGGGCGACGATCCGACCCTGATGCTCAACGCGCCGGTGCCGGCCGCGAAGAAGGTGCTGGCCAAGGCCGGCCTCACCACCAGGGACATCGACGTCTGGGAGATCAACGAAGCCTTCGCGGTGGTCGCCGAGAAGTTCATCCGTGACCTCGACCTCGACCGCAACAAGGTCAACATCAATGGCGGCGCGATCGCGCTCGGCCATCCGATCGGCGCCACCGGCTCGATCCTGATCGGCACCGCGCTCGACGAACTGGAGCGCAGCGGTGGCCGCTACGGCCTCGTCACCATGTGCGCCGCGGGCGGCATGGCGCCGGCCATCGTCATCGAACGCCTCTGAACGCAAAGGATATGAAATCATGAAGCTTGATTCTTCGGTCGCCGCCGTTGTCACCGGCGGCGCCTCGGGGCTCGGTGCGGCCACCGCGCGGGCGCTCGCCTCGTTCGGCGTCAAGGTCGCGCTGTTCGACTTCAACGAGGAGAAGGGCGAAGCCGTCGCCAAGGAGATCGGCGGCGTGTTCTGCAAGGTCGATGTGACGTCGGACGAGCAGGTCGATGCAGCCTTCGCCAAGGCCCGCGCCGCGAACGGCCAGGAGCGTATCCTGGTGAACTGCGCCGGCACCGGCAACGCGATCAAGACCGCCGGCCGCGACAAGAAGACCGGCGAGCCGACCCATTTCGCGCTCGACGCCTTCAACCGCATCATCCAGATCAACCTGGTCGGCACCTTCCGCTGCATCGCCAAGTCGGCGAAGGGCATGCTGTCGCTGGAGCCGCTGGAGCACGGCGAGCGCGGCGCCATCGTCAACACCGCCTCGGTGGCGGCGGAAGACGGCCAGATGGGCCAGGCCGCCTATTCGGCTTCGAAGGCCGGTGTCGTCGGCATGACGCTGCCGATCGCCCGCGATCTGATGAGCGAAGGCATCCGCGTCAACACCATCCTGCCGGGCATTTTCGACACCCCGCTGCTGCAGGGTGCGCCGGACAACGTCAAGGCGGCGCTGAGCGCCTCGGTGCCGTTCCCGAAGCGGCTCGGCATGCCGGAGGAATATGCCCATCTGGCGCTGACCATGATTACCAACGGCTACTTCAACGGCGAGGACGTCCGCCTCGACGGCGCCATCCGCATGGCGCCGCGCTGAGGCGCGCTGTTCGAAAGCATCATCGTCATGCCCGGCGACGCGCCGGGCATGACGCGGTTCCGGAAAGGGCGTTCGCCCGAACCGTCCGGCGATCCAACGATTCACGACCTGCAGGGAGGCGAAACCCATGTCCGACGAAAATCCGGTTCTCACTGAAGTCCGCGGCCCGGTTCTCATCATCACGCTGAACCGCCCGGAAGCGAAGAACGCGGCCAACCTCGCGCTCTCCAAGGGCGTCGCCGCGGCCATCGACAAGCTCGACGCCGACGACTCGCTGACGGTCGGCATCATCACCGGCGCGGGCAGCACGTTCTGTTCGGGCATGGACCTCAAGGGCTTCCTCAAGGGCGAACGGCCGTCGATCCCCGGCCGCGGCTTCGCCGGCCTCACCGAAGCGCCGCCGAAGAAGCCGCTGATCGCGGCCGTAGATGGCTATGCGCTTGCCGGCGGCATGGAGATCGCGCTGTCCTGCGACATGATCGTCGCCAGCCGCAGCGCCAAGTTCGGCATTCCCGAGGTGAAGCGCGGCCTGGCCGCGGCCGCCGGCGGGCTGATCCGGATGCCGCGCCAGATGCCGTTCCGCGTGGCGATGGAATATGCGCTCACCGGCG
>JAGRLZ010000197.1 GCA_020441545.1 Xanthobacteraceae bacterium
GTTTCAGGAAGCGCCGGATACGGCCGACGAAATCGCGCACGTCCTCTTCGTTGAAGGCATTGTCCAGCGACAGCATCGGGATCGCATGGCGGACCTTGGCGAAGCCGCGCGCCGGCGCCGCGCCGACAACAAGACTCTCAAATGTCGGAGTACCAGGAAACCGCGCCTCGATTTCATCAAAACGTCTCCTAAGCATGTCATATTGCGCATCAGACAAACGCGGAGCGTCTTTCTGATAGTATTCCTCGTTGGCCTGCTTAATCAGAACTTCAAGACGATTGTGCTCGCGTTCTGCTTGTTCCGGCGTCAATTTCGCAACAGAGATTCTGGATAAATCGCGAGAGGGCATTTCTTTACTCTTCCAGTCTGACGCGATTGGCCCCGACTGCATCTTTGCCGAACAACCCGCTAAGCAACAGAGAGCATCTCATCAACGCGAGGTGCCGTCATTGCGAGCGTAGCGAAGCAATCCAGCATTTTGATACAGAATTGGATTGCTTCGTCGCTTCGCTCCTCGCAATGACGACCCGAACTGATGGCAAATCGCTCTAACTCACACAGAACATACTTGTTACCCCGCCGCCTTGATCAGCCTGTCGGCCGCGGCGCGGGCCTCCGCGGTAATCTCGGCGCCCGCCAGCATCCGCGCGATCTCCTCGCGGCGGTGGTCGTCGGCCAGCGCATTGACGCGGGTGGCGACGCGCCTGCCCTTGTCGCGCGCGGCCTTCGAGATCAACAGGTGCTGGTCGGCGCGCGCCGCCACCTGCGGCGCATGGGTCACCGCCATCACCTGCACCTTCCCGGCGAGCCGCGCCAGCCGCGCGCCGATCGCATCCGCCACCGCGCCGCCGACCCCGGTATCGATCTCGTCGAACACCAGCGTCGGCGCCGAACCGCGATCGGACAGCACCACCTTCAAGGCCAGCAGGAAGCGCGACAGTTCGCCGCCCGACGCCACCTTCATCATCGGCCCCGGCCGGGTGCCGGGATTGGTCTGCACCCAGAACTCGACGCGGTCGATTCCCTGCGGCCCCGCCGCATCCGGATCGGCATCGACCTGCGTCATGAACTTCGCGCGCTCCAGCTTGAGCGGCGCCAGCTCGGTGTTGACCGCCTTGTTGAGCTTCTCGGCCGCCTTCGCGCGCGCTGCCGACAGCCTGGCCGCCGCCGCGTAATAGCGCGCGTCGGCCTCGCGCGCGGCCGTCTCGAGATCGACCAGCCGGTCGGCGCCGGCATCGATCAGCGCAACGTCGTCGGCATATTTCGCCGCCAGCGCCGCCAACCCGTCGACCGGCGTCGCATATTTGCGCGCCGCCGCGCGCAGCGCAAACAATCGCTCCTCGATGCGCTCCAGCTCGGCGGGATCGAAATCGGCCGCGGCCAGCGCGGCGTTCAGATGCTGGTCCGCTTCCTCCAGCGCGTTGATCGCGGCATCGATCGCCTTCACCGCCGGCTCGATCAGCGCCGGCGCATTGGCCGCGCGCCGCTCCAGCCGGCGCACCGCGCCGGCAAGCGCCGCGATCGGCGACGGGTTGCCGCTCACCGCCTCCTGCGCATCGCGCAGGTCGCCGGCGATCTTCTCGCCCTGCATCATGGCGGTGCGGCGCTCAGCCAGCTCGGTTTCCTCGCCGTCCTGCGGAGCGAGCTGGCGCAATTCATCGGAAGCATGACGCAGGTAATCGGCCTCGCGGGCGGCGCGCTCCATGTCGGCGCGGTGCGTATCCAGCGCCGCCTGCGCCGCGCGGCGGGCGCTCCACAGCGTCTCCAGCGCCGATGCCTCCCTGTCGAGCCCGGCAAAGGCGTCGAGCAGCCGGCGATGGGTCGCGGCGTCCACCAGCGCACGCTCGTCGTGCTGGCCGTGGATCTCGACCAGCGCGGCGCCGATCGCCTTCAGGGTCTGGATGCTGACGGCCTGGTCGTTGACGAAGGCGCGGCTGCGGCCGTCCGCCAGTTGCACGCGGCGCAGGATCATCTCGCCGGTGTCTTCAAGATTGTTGTCGCGCAGGATCGCCGCGGCCGGGTGCCCTGCGGGCACGTCGAAGGTCGCGGTGACCTGCCCCTGCTCCGCGCCGTGCCGGACCAGGCCGGCATCGCCGCGGCCGCCGAGCGCCAGTGCGAATGCATCGAGCAGAATGGATTTGCCCGCGCCGGTCTCGCCGGTGAGCACGGCAAGACCGCGGGCGAATTCGATATCGAGCCGTTCGATCAGGACGATGTCGCGGATCGAAAGACGAGCCAGCATTTGGCGAGAATCCTATCCGAGGCCAAGCTTCCTGAAGGCCTTGCTCATCCAGGACCCCTTGTTCTCCCGAGGCTCGACCCCTCCGGATTTTACAAGATTGTAGGCGTCCTTGTACCAGCGGCTGTCAGGAAAGTTGTGGCCAAGAATGGCGGCGGCGGTCTGCGCCTCGCCGACGATGCCGATCGACATGTAGCACTCGGTCAGGCGCGCGAGCGCCTCCTCGACATGCCGGGTGGTCTGGTAGCGGGTGACGACGGTCTTGAAACGGTTGATGGCGCCGCTGAAATCGCGTTTCTCCATGTAATAACGGCCGATCGCCACTTCCTTGGCGGCGAGCTGGTCGCGGGCGCCCTGCAGCTTCTTCTTGGCGTTCAGCGCATATTCGGAATCCGGATACTTGCGGATGACCTCCTCAAGGGCGGCGATCGCCTTTTCGGTGCGGCCCTGATCGCGCGAGATGTCCGGGATCTGGTCGTATTGCGACGCCGCGATGAGATACTGCGCGTAGGCGGCATCGGGACTGCCGGGATGCAGGGTGACGTAGCGCGTCGCCGCGCCGATGCAGTTGTCGTAGTCGCCGGAATTGTAATAGGCGTAAGCGGACATCAGCAGCGACTTGCGCGCCCAGTCCGAATACGGATGCTGGCGATCCACTTCCTCGAACTTCTTCGACGCCGCCTTCGGGTCGTTCTCATGGTTCATCAGGTACAAGCCCTCGTTGTAGAGCTTGTCCGCCGGCTCATCGACGAAGGTGTCGTCCTTGGCCTTGAACTTGTCGAACAGGTCGCTGGCCGTCCCGCAGCCGCCGAGCGACGTCGTCATCGCAAGCAAGCCGCCCGCCAGCAGAAGCTGCCGCCCGAGCCGGCGCCAGGTCGGCTGCGATGCCGGCTGTGATGTCGGCTGCGATGCCGAATGCGATATCGAGAAAGGAAAGTGGAGCGCCATACGCCGTGCCGCCATGAGTTAGAACGCCGTGAGTTAGAACCTGTTGCCCGCGCGAAGCCCGCCCGCAGTTGCATCGGTCAGGATATCGGAAATGCAACGTCAAGCCGGCCCGTGGTGCGACCGCGCGCCTCTTTAGCCGAAAAACCGTCTTTCACCAATCGGGTACGCAGCCATTTCGCCCGGATTAAGGCGACGGTGGCGCGACGA
>JAGRLZ010000034.1 GCA_020441545.1 Xanthobacteraceae bacterium
GAATCCGACAGCGGCATCACCGCGACGCCGCGGCGATCGCTGTCGGCGGCCGCGATCAGTTCATCGGCCGCCTTGATGCGGGTGTCCCAGCTCGCGGCCGAACTCCAGCCGTCGTCGATCAGGATCAGGAGCGGCGCCTTGCCTGCCGCCGCGACGCCGTGCGGATTCCATGTTGGCCCGGCGGCGGCGACGATCACCAGCGCGGCCGCCAGCAGGCGGATCGCGGTCAGCCACCACGGCGTGCGCGACGGCGTCTCCTCCCTGGGCGCGATGTCGAACAACAGCCGCGTCGGCGGAAAATCGATGCGCCGCGGACGCGGCGGCATCACCCGGAGCAGCCACCACAACACCGGCAGCGCCGCCAGTCCGGTGAGCAGCAGCGGCTGGGCGAAACTGAGCGGCAGCCCCATCATGCCGGGCGTCCCGCCATGGCGGCGCGCGGACCGCCTCTGTTCGCCATCATGCCGCCATGCAGGAACAGCAGCAGCTCCGCCGCCGAGCGGTCGGTGCGATGGGTGGTGAACAGCCAGTCGAGACCCGCGGTCTCGCGGCGGATCTCGTCGCGATGCGCGGCCACCCGCGCGACATAGTCCTCGGCCCATCGCTCGGCGCGGCCGGCGGTGATGGCGCCGCCGCCTTCCGGTTCGACGAATTCGACGCGCCCGGAATAGGGAAACGTTTCCTCGGCCGGATCGACGACCTGCACCAGCGTGCCGTGCGCACCGGATGCGGACAGTCCCGCCAGCATCGCGGTGATGTCGTGCAGCGGCGACCAGAAATCCGACAGCACGACGATCTCCGACAGCGCGCTCGGCACGAACGAGGGCGGCAGGCTTTCGCGCGTCGCGGTGTCGTGCAGCACGGCCCGCGCCATCCGGTCGATGACGTTGCGGCTCGAGGTCGGCACCATCAGGCCCGGCACGCCGACCCGTTCGCCGCCGGCCACCAGCAATTCGGCCAGCGCGAAGGTGACGATCAATCCGCGCTCCAGCTTGCTGTCGCGCACGCCCCTGGAGGCGAAGGCCATCGAGGCGGAACGGTCGGGCCACAGCCACACCGTATGCGCCGCTTCCCATTCGCGTTCGCGGACATAGAGCAGGTCGTCGCGCGCCGAGCGGCGCCAGTCGACGCGCGAGGCCGGCTCGCCCGAGACGAAGCGGCGATATTGCCAGAAGTTCTCCCCCGGGCCGGCGCGGCGGCGGCCGTGCAGGCCGTGGATCACGTTGGCGGCGACGCGGCGGGCTTCCAGCACCAGGCGCGGCAGCGACGCGGCAAGCGTGCGGCTTTCGCCGTCCGCGCGGCGGACCGCGATCGCTTCGGGAGATGCCTGCGGAGCCGCCGTCGCCATCAGCCGACCCGCGTCTTCAACTGCCCGATGACGTCGGTGAGCGTGCGGCCCTCCGCGCGCGCCGCAAAGGTCAGCGCCATGCGGTGCTTGAGCACGGGCTCGGCGAGGTCGACCACGTCGTCGATCGAGGGGGCGAGCCGGCCGTCGAGCAGCGCGCGGGCGCGCACCGCCAGCATCAATGCCTGGCTGGCGCGCGGGCCCGGGCCCCAGGCGATCAGCTTGCCGGTCTCGCCCGCCTCCGGCCCGGGCCGTGCCGCGCGGACCAGCGACAGGATCGCTTCCACCACGGAATCGCCGACCGGCAGGCGGCGCACCAGCCGCTGCGCCGCCATCAGGTCCTCGACCGACATCGCGGCCTTGGGCGCCGTTTCCTCCGCGCCGGTGGTTTCGAACAGGATGCGGCGTTCGGCATCGTGGTCGGGATAGTCGACGTCGATCTCCATCAGGAAGCGGTCGAGCTGGGCTTCCGGCAGGGGATAGGTGCCTTCCTGCTCCAGCGGGTTCTGGGTCGCCAGCACGTGGAACGGCTTCGGCAGGTCGTGGCGCGCGCCGGCGACCGTGATGTGCTGCTCCTGCATCGCCTGCAGCAGCGCCGATTGGGTGCGCGGGCTGGCGCGGTTGATCTCGTCGGCCATCAGGAGCTGCGCGAATACCGGGCCGGCGATGAAACGGAAGCTGCGGCGTCCGCCGCCGCTTTCGTCGAGCACCTCGGCGCCGAGAATGTCGGAGGGCATCAGGTCGGGCGTGAACTGGATGCGCTTGGCGTCGAGGCCGAGCGTGACGCCGAGCGTTTCCACCAGCTTGGTCTTGGCCAGGCCGGGAACGCCGATCAGCAGCGCATGGCCGCCCGAGAGGATGGTCACCAGCGTGTTCTCGACCACCCGCTCCTGGCCGAAGATGACGTTGGAAATCGCCTCCCTGGCGGTGCGGATGTTGCCCGCGAGCTGTTCGGCGGACCGGACGATCACGTCTTCCAGTTTCTCGACACCGTCTGCGCTGGCCATCGGTCGCTCCTTCACCGGACGCCGCACGGTGTGGCGTCTCGTCATCTCATGCTAAACTCAAGCGAATGCCGCGTATTCGCTCAAATGAACTATCCCCATATTATCGGGAATCCAGGGCCCGGCTCGCATCACGATGCGGAGACCTGCCGTTTTCCGAAACCTGGAGGCGGAATGGCGCGGCGTGCCGGACGAAACAGAATCGAGGTAAACCATGGCGAACCAAGGGCAGGCGGCGAACCAAGGGCAGGCGGCGAACCAAGGGCAGGCCGCGGGCCGCAGTCTCGACGGCCTCACCACCGCGGCACGCGATGCCGCGGCCACCGGCCGCGCCGGCAAGGGGCTGCCGCCGGTGCATCTGTGGAATCCGCCGTTCTGCGGCGATCTCGATATGCGGATCGCGCGCGACGGCACATGGTTCTATCAGGGCACGCCGATCGGACGGCAGGCCCTGGTGCGGCTGTTTTCGACCATTCTCAAGCGCGAGGACGGCAAGCACTATCTGGTGACGCCGGTGGAGAAGGTCGGCATCCAGGTGGACGATGCCCCGTTCATGGCGGTGGAAATGGTGCGGGAGCAGGCGGACGGCGGCCGCCTGCTGCGCTTCCGGACCAATGTGGACGACTGGGTGCCGTGCGACGCCGAGCACCGGCTGCGTTTCGAGGCCGGTGACGACGGCGGATTGACGCCCTATCTTCATGTCCGCGCCGATCTGTGGGCAAAAGTGACGCGGGCGCTTTATTATGATCTTGTCGACCTTGGCGAGGAAAGGGTCGTCGAGGGCCGTCCGATGTTCGGGGTTGTCTCGGGAGGCGAGTTCTTCGCAATGGCGACGGCGGACGAGGTGAGGGCGGCCCTTTGACAGAACCGATTCTGGCGGCGCTGCCTGCCGACACGAAGCCTGATGGCCGGCAGGCCGGCGACCTGAAACTCGGCTCGGACGAATTCTTTCACCGGGCGCAGCAGCGCCTGAATTTCCACGTCCCGCCGGCCCTGACCGATCCCAGCATCGTGCCTGCGAGCGGCGACCAGGGCACCGACCGGATGTGGCAGATCATCGCGGAGGAACAGCCGGTGCGGCCGGCGGCGGTGCTGATCCCGGTGGTCGAACGCGACGAGCCGACGGTGCTGCTGACGCAGCGCTCGCCGCACCTGTCCAGCCACGCCGGACAGATTTCCTTTCCCGGCGGCAAGATCGACGTCACCGACAAGTCTCCGCTGGATGCCGCGCTGCGCGAGGCCCACGAGGAGGTCGGCCTGGAAGGCCGGTTCATCGAGCCGGTCGGCTATCTCGACCTCTATGCCACCGGGCTCGGCTTCCGCATCCTGCCGACGCTGGCGCGCGTCAGGCCGGGCTTCGATCTGCACGTCAATCCGGCGGAAGTGGACGATGCCTTCGAGGTGCCGCTGTCGTTCCTGATGAATCCCGAGAACCATCAGATCCACAGCAGGGAGTTTCGTGGCATGGAGCGATCCTACTACGCCATGCCGTTCGCCGAACGTTACATCTGGGGCGCGACCGCCGGAATCCTGCGGGTGCTGTATGAGCGGATCTATCTGCCATGATCCGTCCGGTCCTGACCGAGATCGGAATATTCCTCGTTCCGTTCCTGATCTATGCGGCGTTCCTGCTGGCGAGCCGCAACGGCGTGTTCGATACGTCGCTATGGCCGATGCGCGTCGTCATCCGGCTGGCGGTCGCGGCGTTTCTGCTGACGATCCTGAGCCTCGTCTTGCTGGCGCATTTTTCGGGCGCGCCGCCGGATTCGACCTACGTTCCGGCGCACCTCGAGAATGGCAGATTGGTACCCGGAATCGATAAATGAACGACACGGCAACGCTGCGCGATGCGCCATGGCTGACATCGGGAGCAGCCGCGCGCGTGCTGGCGCTGCTTGATCGCGATGGCGAGGAAGCCCGGATCGTCGGCGGCGCGGTGCGCAATGCGCTGCTCGGTGTCGCGATCGGCGACATCGACATCGCAACCACGGCATTGCCGGCGGAGGTGGTGCGGCGGGCCGATGCCGACGGCATCAAATCCGTGCCGACCGGCATCGCGCACGGCACGGTGACGCTGGTCGTCGACGGCCGGCCGTTCGAGGTGACGACGCTGCGCCAGGACGTCGAGACTTACGGCCGCAAGGCGAAAGTCGCATTCGGCCGCGACTGGCGCCTGGATGCCGAACGGCGCGACTTCACCATCAACGCGCTGTCGGTCGATGCCGCGGGCGCGGTCCACGATCATGTCGGCGGCCTTGCCGATATCGCGGCGCGGCGCGTGCGCTTCATCGGCGAGCCGGACCGGCGCATCGCGGAAGACTATCTGCGCATCCTGCGCTTCTTCCGTTTCCACGCGGCCTATGGTGCCGGCGAACTCGATCGCGACGGCTATCTCGCCTGCATCCGCGGCCGCGAGGGGCTGTCGGATCTGTCGGCGGAGCGAATCCGCGTCGAGCTGTTGAAGCTGCTGGTCGCGGCGCGCGCCGACGAGGCGGTGGTCGCGATGATCGACGGCGGATTGCTGCTGCGGATTCTCGGCGGCGTCAGCTATCCGGCAACGCTTCGGGCGATGATCGCCATCGAGCGGGCGCTCGATCTTGTCCCCGACCCGATGCTGCGGCTCGGCGCGCTGGCGGTTGCCGTGACCGAGGACGCGCGGCGGCTTGGGGTACGGCTGCGGCTGACCAATGGCGAAACCAGGGCGCTGGATTCCATGGGCCATCGCTGGTGGCGGCTGGCCGGAATGGACGCCGACACCGCGCGGCGGCGGCTCTACCGCCTCGGCGAGGCCCGGTTCCACGACCGGGTCATGCTGGCCTGGGCGCGGTCGGGGCAGGGGCCCGGGGACAGCTATTGGCGCGGACTGATCGCTTTGCCGGAGCGCTGGCGGGCGCCGGCGTTTCCGCTCAAGGCGGCGGACTTCATCGCGCGCGGCTTCGAACAGGGGCCGGCGCTCGGCCATGTGCTGTCGCTGGCGGAGGATGCCTGGCTCGCCGCCGGCTTCCCGCTCGCGCGACCGGCGCTCGATGCGATCGCGGACCAGACCGCGGCGCGGTTCAGGCGCGATCACCGGCTGTAGGACATCACGGCCACTTCGCTTCCGGCGGCATCGACGACAGGATCGAATCGACATTGCCGCCGGTCTTCAGCCCGAAGATGGTGCCGCGGTCGTAGAGCAGGTTGAACTCGACGTAGCGTCCGCGCCGCACGAGCTGCTCCTCACGGTCGGCCGGCGTCCACGCCGCGTTGAAATTGCGGCGCACCAGGTCGGGATAGCTGTTCAGGAAGGCGCGGCCGACATCCTGGGTGAAGGCGAAGTCGGCGTCCCAGTCGCCGCTGTCGTGCCAGTCGTAGAAGATGCCGCCGATGCCGCGCGCTTCCTTGCGGTGCGGCAGATAGAAATACTCGTCGCACCACGTCTTGTACTTGTCGTAGGGCGCGATCGCCGCATGGGCGTCGCAGGCGTCCTTCATCGCGGCATGGAAGGCGACCGTATCCGGATCGTCCTGGGTGCGGCGGCGGTCGAGCACCGGCGTGAGATCGGCGCCGCCGCCGAACCAGGCTTTCGTCGTCACCACGAAGCGCGTGTTCATATGCACCGCCGGCACGTTCGGATTATGCATATGCGCGATCAGCGAGATGCCCGAGGCCCAGAACCGCGGATCGTCGCCGGCGCCGGGAATCTGGCTGCGGAATTCCGGCGCGAACTCGCCGTGGACGGTGGAGCAGTGGACGCCGACCTTCTCGAACAGCCGGCCGCGCATCATCGCCATCACGCCGCCGCCGCCCGGCTTGCCGGTGTGGTCGGCGCGCTGCCACGGCGTGCGCACGAAGCGGCCGGCTTCACCCGGATAGAGCCGCGCCGGCGCGTCGTCCTCGAGCTTTTCGAACGCGGCGCAGATCTGGTCGCGCAAGCTCTCGAACCAGCCGCGGGCGGTGGTCTTACGTTGATCGATCAGGGAGAGGTCCATGGGCATGTTCTCATTCGAAACCATTATTGCGGGGTGGTCGGAAAGCTGGATTGCTTCGGCACCGCGACGCCCCGGAATGACGAAAGGAAACTCAATCCTGCGGCCCGAAATAGGTGCAGGACTCGTTGCAGCTGTCGCGATGCACGCTGACGCGGGTGACGTGGCCGGCATGCTGCACGCGCTCCCAGATGAAGCGCGTCAGGTTCTCCAGCGTCGGGGGCCCGAGCGCATCGATGTTGTTGAGGAACTTGTGGTCGAGGGTGTCGCGCAGGTCGTCGAGAGCGCGCGCGAGCAGGCCGAGATCGAGCACCATGCCGGTCGCCGGGTCCGGCGTGCCGCGGATGGTGACCTCGGCGCGGAACGAGTGGCCGTGGATTTCCTGGCTGGCCGCGCCCAGCGTCGTTCCCGGCAGCGCATGCGCTGCCTCGAAGCGGAACGATTTGGTCAACTCCCACATGTGAGAAGCTTGCTCCTGACTCGCTCTATCAAAGTGGTCACGTCATTGCCGGACTTGATCCGGCAATCCATCCTCTTTTGAGGGAAGGATGGATGCGCGGGTCAAGCCCGCGCGTGACGCCCAATGGTTTCCAGCCGCAGTTTCCAGCCGCCGACAGCTACCTGACGCCGGCTACCTGATCCCCAGCGCCTTGTGGGTCTGCACGCTCAGCCGCCATTGCGGATGGCGCAGGCAGTAGTCGATCGCCGCTTTCGTGTTCTCCGCGAGGTCCGGCCCGTCCATCGGCTGCAGCGAGAACCGCTCGAAGGCCAGGCCGGCGAAGTCCTCGGGCCGGTTCTCGGCCTGCGGATAGACCAGCTTCAGCTCGTGGCCTTTGCGGATTCGCAAATTCGCATCGGCTTTCGGGCTGACGCAGATCCAGTCGATGCCGTCCGGCGGCGCCAGCGTGCCGTTGGTCTCGACCGCGATGGCGAAGCCGCGCCCGTGCAGGGCCGTCACCAGCGCATCGTCGACCTGGAGCAGCGGCTCGCCGCCGGTCAGCACCGCGAAGCGATCGGCGGCAGGCGCCACCCACTGCGCGGCGATCGCCGCAGCGAGGTCGTCCGCCGTGGCATAGCGCCCGCCGTCGGTGCCGTCCATCCCGACGAAATCGGTATCACAGAACCGGCAGACCGCGCCGGCGCGGTCCTCCTCGCGTCCGCTCCACAGGTTGCATCCGGCGAAACGGCAGAACACGGCCACGCGCCCGGCCTGGGCGCCTTCGCCCTGCAACGTCAGGAAGATTTCCTTGACCGCGTAGCTCACTCCGGCATCTCCGGCAAAATGGTCTGGACCGGGGCCGCGCGGGTCTGGCGCAGCGCCTCTCCGGCGGCCATGGCGGCCGCCATCGCGACGTTCAGCGAGCGCAGGTCCGGCCGGATCGGGATCACCAGCCGTGCATCGGCGCTGGCCGCCACCTCGTCCGGCACCCCGGCCGATTCCCGCCCGAACAGCAGGATGTCGGATGTCATATAGTGCTGGTCAAGGTAGCTGTGGCTGCCTTTCGTGGTGAAAAGCATCAGGCGGAAGCCGTTTGCCGCGCGCCAGGCGGCGAAGTGGGCCCATGAATCGTGGCGCGTGATGCCGACCCGGTCGAGGTAATCCATTCCGGATCGGCGGAAATGGCGGTCCGACACCGGGAAGCCGGCCGGCTCGATGATGTGGGCCGCCAGGTCCAGGCAGGCGCAGAGCCGGAGAATCGTTCCCGTATTCTGCGGAATGTCCGGCTGGAAGAGCGCGATCTGCATGCGTGCGATCCTCAAGAAAATGGGCCGGATCTGTCGTCAGATCCGGCGGTTTCCGTGCATTGCACGCGACAGAGCCGATAGCGGGCTTGCGCTCCATCGGCAAGGGTGCCAATAGAACGATTCTGGACTGTCTGTTCTGCCACATGGGGCGGGATCAACGGTCATTCTGCCGCCGCGGGGGGCCGCGGGCGCCGGCAGCCTGTCCCGGGTCGCTTTGCATGCGCCCCCCCGGAGGAGGCTTGGCCGGGGGTGGATGGCCGGGTGCGGGAGAGAAAGGGCTTGGAATCGTGACGACAGCGTCTTCGGCGGAGCACACGCGCCGTGATTTCCTCTACGTAGCCACGGGAGCTGCCGCCGCGGTGGGCGCGGCAGCCTTCGTCTGGCCGCTGGTTTCACAAATGAATCCCGACGCCTCGACGATCGCGGCGGGCGCTCCGATCGAGGTCGACCTGACCCCGATCGCCACCGGGCAGGACATCAAGGTGTTCTGGCGCGGCAAGCCGATCTACATCATGAACCGCACCAAGAAGCAGATCGAGGAGGCGCGCTCCGTTCCGCTCGCCAGCCTGCCCGATCCGCAGAGCGACCAGGCCCGCGTCAAGGAAGGCCACGACAACTGGCTGGTGGTCATCGGCATCTGCACCCATCTCGGCTGCGTCCCGCTCGCCCATGAGGGCGATTACGACGGCTTCTTCTGCCCGTGCCACGGATCGCAATACGATTCGTCCGGGCGCATCCGGCGCGGCCCCGCGCCGTTGAACCTGCCGGTCCCCCCCTATTCGTTCGTTTCCAACACCAAGATTCAGATCGGCTGACGCTGGCTTTCGAAATTCCCCGCGAATTCGTCTTCGACAGTGTTGCCCGCATAATTCCTAGGATCGCATCATGAGCGGACCCTCGACCTACCAGCCGCAGAACGGCTTCCTGAAGTGGCTGGAACAGCGCCTGCCGATCGGCGGCCTCATCCATTCCTCGTTCGTCGCGTATCCGACACCGCGCAACCTGAACTACTGGTGGACCTTCGGCGGCATCCTGTCGATGATGCTGGCGCTGCAGATCGTCACCGGCGTCATCCTGGTGATGCACTACACGCCGCACGTCGATCTCGCGTTCAAGTCGGTCGAGGGCATCGTCCGCGACGTCAATTACGGCTGGCTGTTGCGCAACATGCACGCCGCCGGCGCCTCGATGTTCTTCATCGCGGTCTACATCCACATGCTGCGCGGCCTGTATTACGGCTCGTACAAGGCGCCGCGCGAGGTGCTCTGGATCCTCGGCGTCATCATCTACCTGCTGATGATGGCGACCGGCTTCATGGGCTACGTGCTGCCGTGGGGCCAGATGAGCTTCTGGGGCGCCACCGTCATCACCAACCTGTTCTCCGCCATTCCGCTGGTCGGCGAGAGCATCGTGACCTGGCTGTGGGGCGGCTACTCGGTCGGCAATCCGACGCTGAACCGCTTCTTCTCGCTGCACTACCTGCTGCCGTTCGTGATCGCCGGCGTCGTCGTGCTGCACGTCTGGGCGCTGCACGTCACCGGGCAGAACAATCCGGCCGGCGTCGAGCCGAAGACCGACAAGGACACCGTGCCGTTCACGCCCTATGCGACCATCAAGGACGCATTCGGCATGGTCTGCTTCCTGATCTTCTTCGCCTGGTTCATCTTCTACATGCCGAACTTCCTCGGCGATGCCGAGAATTACGTTCCGGCCAATCCCGGCGTGACCCCGCCGCATATCGTGCCGGAATGGTACTACCTGCCGTTCTACGCCATCCTGCGCTCGATCCCGAGCAAGCTCGGCGGCGTCATCGCGATGTTCGGCGCCATCGTCGTGCTGGCCTTCCTGCCGTGGCTCGACAGTGCCAAGACCCGCTCGTCGCGCTACCGTCCGCTGGCCAAGCAGTTCTTCTGGATATTCGTGGTGGTCTGCCTGCTGCTCGGCTACCTCGGCGCCAAGCCGCCGGAGGGGGGCTACGTCCTCGCCGGCCGCATCCTGACCTTCTGCTACTTCGCCTACTTCCTGATCGTGCTGCCGATCCTGAGCCGCATCGAGAAGCCGCGTCCGGTGCCGAACTCGATCGCCGACGACGTGCTGGCGAAGTCGGGCAAGAAGGTCGCCGCCTCCATCGCGGCCGCGCTGATCGCCGGCAGCGTGTTGCTCTCCGGTGGCGTCCAGCAGGCCAGGGCGGCGGATCATGCCCCGACCCCGCCGTCGCAGACGTGGTCGTTCGCCGGACCGTTCGGCAAGTTCGATCGCGGCGCGCTGCAACGCGGCTACAAGGTCTACAAGGAAGTGTGCGCGAGCTGCCACTCGATGAACCTGGTGCACTTCCGCAATCTTGCCGATCCGGGCGGCCCCGGATTCACCACCGCGCAGGCGGCGGCGGTCGCGGCGGAGTACAAGGTGCAGGACGGGCCGAACGACGCCGGCGAGATGTTCGAGCGTCCGGGCCGGCTGGCCGACAAGTTCCCGGCGCCGTTCCCGAACGAGAACGCCGCGCGCGCGGCCAATGGCGGTGCGCTGCCGCCGGATATGTCGCTGCTCGCCAAGGCGCTGTCCTATGAGCGCGGCTTCCCGCAGGTGATCTTCGATTTCTTCACCCAGTTCCAGGAGCAGGGCCCGAACATGATCGACGCCATCCTGCAGGGCTACGAGGACAATCCGCCGGCCGGCGTCACGATTCCCGAGGGGGCGTATTACAACAAGTACTTCCCCGGCCACGCCATCAAGATGCCGAAGCCGATCTCGGACGATCAGGTCACCTATGACGACGGCTCGCCGCAGACCGTGAAGCAGTATGCCCACGACGTCGCCACCTTCCTGATGTGGGCCGCGGAGCCGCACATGGAAGCGCGCAAGCGGCTCGGCTTCCAGGTCATGGTGTTCCTGGTGCTCTTCGCCGGCCTGCTCTACTTCACCAAGAAGAAGGTGTGGGCCAACGCGCACTGAGGCGTGGGCGATCGAGCCTTTCGCGAATTGAAAAAGCCCCTGCATCGCAGGGGCTTTTTTTGTTTGGATAGTCGAGGCGCCACGCTTTTTTGATGAGTCGTCCCCGCGCAGGCGGGGACGACTCGGTCGTTATGGCGAACTCATCCGTTTCGAACCGATGTTCCGGCCTACCGCTTGAACAGGCCCATCACCGCCGACTTGGCCAGCGTGCTGAAGTGAAGCTGGAAGCCGACCACGGCCGCGGAGGTATCGGCGGTGGCGGACACCTCGCCCTTCACGGCATGCACGGTGAAGAAATAGCGGTGCGGGTGATCGCCCTCGGGCGGGCAGGGGCCGCCATAGCCGGGCGCGCCAAAATCGGTGCGGGTCTGCAACGCGCCCGCCGGCAGCTTGCCGCTGTCGGGATTGCCGGCGCCGAGCGCGAGCTCGGTGACGTCGGCGGGGATGTTCACCACCACCCAGTGCCAGAAGCCGCTGCCGGTGGGTGCGTCAGGGTCGAAGCAGGTCACCGCGAAGCTCTTGGTGCCTTCCGGCGCGCCGCTCCAGCGCAGGTGCGGCGAGGTGTTGCCGCCGGCGCAGCCGAATCCGAAATCGGCCGACAGGATGTGGTCCTTGCCAAGGTAGTCGCCGTCCTTGAAGCTGTCGCTTTCGACCTTGAACGTCATGATGTTCTCCCTGCGTTGCATGTCTTGAGTTGGATGCCTTGAGTTCTATCGCGGATCGGGCGACGGGCAAACTGCGCGGAAGCCAGCGCCGGCGCGTTCTGAATGTCGCGCGAGACGGCCGTGCGTCGCGGCGTGCATTGCCATCGCGGCGTGCAGCGGACAATATGCGCGCCGATCATCCAATCGGCACAGTCGCGGAGGACAGCATGGGGACCGGCATCACGTTCAAGCGCCCGGACGGCAAGGAGGCCGGCGGCTATCTCGCCAATGCCTCGCGCGGCGACGCGCCCGGCGTGGTGGTGATCCAGGAATGGTGGGGCCTGTCCGAGCAGATCAAGGGCCTCACCGACCGCTTCGCGCTGGCCGGCTTCGATGCGCTGGCGCCCGACCTCTACAACGGCGTGGTGGTGCCGTATCACGACACCGAGGCCGCCAACAGGGAGATGGGCTCGCTCGACTTCATGGACGCCACCACGCAGACCGTGCGCGGCGCCGCGCAGTACCTGGCGCGCAACGGCGCCAAAGTCGGGCTCACCGGCTTCTGCCTCGGCGGCGCGGTGACGGTGATCGGCGTCACAAAAATTCCGGAGCTTGCCGCCGGCGTCGCGTTCTACGGCATCCCGCCGGAGCAGGCGGCGAAGCCCGCCGACGTCAGGGTGCCGTTGCAGGGCCATTTCGCCAGCCGCGACGACTGGTGTACGCCGGCGGTGGTCGATGCCTTCGAGGCGGGACTCAAGGCTGCCGGCAAGACCGCGGAGTTCTTCCGCTATGACGCCGACCATGCCTTCGTCAACGAGCAGCGCGCCGCCGTGCATGACCGCGAGGCGGCCGAGCTGGCCTGGGGCCGCGCCGTCGATTTCTTCAAGAAGCACCTCGGTTGAGAAGCATTCCGACCGAATGAGCGGCGGCGTCACCATCTCCGATCTGGCCGCGCGGCCGGAGTTCTTCGATGACGTTGCCGATCGAATTTGGCAGGCATGGTGGAAGCCGCATGGCGTGCCGCTGGCCTATATCGCCGAACGCTTGAAGGAAAATCTCGCGGGCCGCGCGATCCCGCGCGCCTTCGTCGCCCATGTCGACACCGAGGACGGCGCAACCTTCGCCGGCACTGCCTCGGTGATCGCCTCCGATCTCGACGAGCGGCCGCAATACCGCCCGTGGGTGGCGGCGGTGTGGGTCGAGCCGCAATTCCGTTCGCGCAAGATCGGGCGATTGCTGATCGAGTGCGCGGCCGATCATGCGCTGCAATCCGGCGCGCCGCGGGTTTACCTGACCGCGCGCCCTGCACGGCGCTCGCTCTACGAGGAACTGGGCTGGACGGTGGTGGAGGAGGGCGTCGGCGACCTTGCCATGACGGTCTTCGTGCGGGGCGCGCGGCGAAGGCAGCGCCCGGCGGTGGCGTCCCGGTAGCGGTGCCCGGTAGCGACGCCCCTTGACGGCGGCGGCCGGCCGTGGTGTTTTGCCGGCCATGAGCACCCTGTCCGCAACGACTGGTCTGTCCCAGAACCGCCTGTGGTGGCGCACCTCCTGAAGGTGGCCGTGCGATTTTCTTTTCCCAATCGTCAAGGTCGCCTCGCAGCGCGGCGGTCCTTGCTGGTGATCCGGGTCGTAACTCCTGCGTGGCGCTCCTCCGGCGAGTCTCCTAAGAGGACACCATGAACAGGACCGTTTTCTCGCTTTCCCCCCACGACAGTTTTCGCACCGGCGGCGGCCTCGAGGTGACGCGCAGCGTGGCGCGTTTCGCCGGCGGCGCCGCGCTCGACGACCTGGTCGACCTGCTCGACCGCCGCCGCGGCGTGATGCTGTCGTCCGGCACCACGGTGCCCGGCCGCTACGAGAGCTTCGACCTCGGCTTCGCCGATCCGCCGCTGGTGCTGGAGACGGCCGGCGCCGGCTTCGACATCCGCGCGCTCAATCCGCGGGGCGAGGTGCTGGTGGCCTTCCTCGCCGCGACCTTGCGCGATCCCGCCTTCGAGATCACCGGGACCTCTGCGACCCGCATCGCCGGGCGCATCCTGCGCGGCGAGGCGCCGGTGGACGAGGAGCAGCGCACCCGCCGCGCCAGCGCGATGTCGCTGGTGCGGGCGATGGTGGCGGTGTTCGCCTCATCCGCCGATCCGCTGCTCGGACTTTACGGCGCCTTCGCCTACGACCTGGTCTTCCAGATGGAAGACCTGGTGATGAAGCGGCCGCGCGAGGCCGACCAGCGCGACATCGTGCTCTATGTGCCGGATCGCCTGCTGGCCTATGACCGCGCCACCGGGCAGGGCGTGACGCTCGAATACGAATTCGCGTTTGACGGCAGGTCCACCGCGGGCCTGCCCAACGCCACGCCGGACAGCATCTATACCCACACCGGCAAGCCGGGCTTCGCCGATCATGCGCCGGGCGACTACCCCAAGACGGTGGAGACCGCGCGGGCCTCGTTCGCGCGCGGCGACCTGTTCGAGGCCGTGCCCGGGCAACTGTTCGGCGAACGTTGCGAACGCTCGCCGGCGGAAGTGTTCCAGCGGCTGTGCCGCATCAATCCGTCGCCCTATGGCGGCCTCGTCAATCTCGGCGACGGCGAGTTCCTGGTCTCGGCGTCGCCGGAGATGTTCGTGCGCTCGGATGGTCGCCGCATCGAGACCTGCCCGATCTCCGGCACCATCGCGCGCGGCGCCGACGCCATCGGCGATGCCGAACAGATCCGCGAGCTGCTCAACTCGCAGAAGGACGAGTTCGAGCTCAACATGTGCACCGACGTCGACCGCAACGACAAGGCGCGCATCTGCGTGCCGGGGACAATTAAGGTTCTCGCGCGGCGGCAGATCGAGACCTATTCGAAGCTGTTTCACACCGTCGATCACGTCGAGGGCATGCTGCGCCCCGGCTTCGACGCGCTCGACGCCTTCCTCACCCATGCCTGGGCGGTGACGGTGACCGGCGCGCCGAAGAAATGGGCGATGCAGTTCGTCGAGGATCACGAGCGTTCGCCGCGCCGCTGGTATGCCGGCGCGTTCGGGCTGGTCGGCTTCGACGGCTCGATCAACACCGGGCTCACCATCCGCACCATCCGCATGAAGGACGGGCTGGCCGAGGTGCGTGTCGGCGCCACCTGCCTGTTCGACAGCGATCCGGTGGCGGAGGACCGCGAATGCCAGACCAAGGCGGCGGCGCTGTTCCAGGCGCTGCGCGGCGATCCGCCGAAGCCGCTCTCCGCGGTGGCGCCGGACGCCACCGGCTCCGGCAAGCGGGTGCTGCTGATCGATCATGACGACAGCTTCGTGCATATGCTGGCGGATTATTTCCGCCAGGTCGGCGCGCAGGTCAGCGTCACCCGCCACGTCCATGCGCAGAACATGCTGAAGAGCGGCCAATACGACCTGCTGGTGCTGTCGCCGGGGCCGGGGCGGCCCGAGGATTTCGACATCCGGCGGACCATCGACGCCGCGCTGAAGAAGAGGTTGCCGGTGTTCGGCGTCTGCCTCGGCGTGCAGGCGATCGGCGAATATTTCGGCGGCCAGCTCGGCCAGCTCGCGCAGCCGGCGCACGGCCGGCCCGCGCGGGTGCAGGTGCGCGGCGGCACGCTGATGCGCGGCCTGCCCAACGAGATCACCATCGGGCGCTATCACTCGCTGTTCGTCGAACGGGACAGCGTGCCCGACGTGCTGGAGGTGACCGCCGCCACCGAGGACGGCGTGCCGATGGCGATCGAACACAGGACGCTGCCGGTCGGCGGCGTGCAGTTTCACCCCGAGTCGCTGATGTCGCTCGGCGACGAGGTCGGCCTGCGCATCGTGGAAAATGCGTTCCGGTTGGGGCAGGAGGCGACATAAGACAAACAAGCCGTCATTCCGGGGCGCACTGAAAGTGCGAACCCGGAATCTGGCGGGATGGATTTTCTTCGCATCTGCCGGATTCCGGATCGCCGCTTGCGCGGCGTCCGGAATGACGACAGAACGTTTTTCAAGATCCTGCCAGTGATTTGAAAGAAGTTCGATGACCCTCGAAGACGACCTGCAGGCCGCCATCCGCACCATTCCGGACTATCCGAAGCCGGGCATCCTGTTCCGCGACATCACCACGCTGCTTGGCGATGCCCGCGCGTTCCGCCGCGCGGTGGACCAGCTGGTGCATCCGTGGGCCGGCTCGAAGATCGACAAGGTCGCGGGCATCGAGGCGCGCGGCTTCATCCTCGGTGGCGCGGTGGCGCACCAGC
>JAGRLZ010000198.1 GCA_020441545.1 Xanthobacteraceae bacterium
GCATCCTGCCGGACGCCCGCGACGCGGTGCGCCTGTCCCGCCACGACGCGGATCTTGCCCGGCCCGGCGAGCCAGATCGTCAGCATTCCGACGACGCTCATCGCGATGCCGACCGAGAACGCGATGACATAGTCGCCATAGATGTCGTGCAGCACGCCCGTCACCCACGGCCCCGTCGCCGCACCCGCCAGGCCCGCCAGCATCACGGTGCCGAAGATCACGCCGTAGTGACGCCCTTCGAAGATCTCCACCACCACCGCCGCCATGATCGCGGTGACGCCATAGCCGAGCAGGCCCTGCGCCAGCACCATGACATAGACCAGCGGCAGGCTCGGGTAATAGGCCAGGGCCACCAGCGCGATGAAACAGATGGTGAAGCCGAAACCGCTGATGGTCCATATCCATTCGCGGCCGATCCGATCCGAAAGATAGCCAAGCACGATCTGGCTCGGAATGCCCAGCAGGCTGACCCAGCCGAGCGCCCAGACCGCGAGATTCGAACTGAAGCCGATCTCGGTCAGGTATTTGGTCTGATGAACCTGGACCGAATACCAGGTGTAAAGTCCGCAGAAGAATCCGAGCGAGAGCCACCAGAACCTCGCCGTCCTCATCGCGCGGAACAGGGTCCAGTCGACCGTCGCCCAGGCCGGATCGACCACGACGACCGAGGGCTTGCGAATTTCGGTGGCGCCGCCGTCGCCGTCCGGTTCGAGCCCCATGTCCTGCGGCCGTTGCCGCACCATCAGGTTGATCGGCACCAGCACCACCAGCATCAGGATGCCGAGCGACGTGCTGGCGGACCGCCATCCGCTCTGCGCGATCACGTGGCCGGCCCAGGGCAGGAGGATGATCGAGCCGATTCCGACGCCGCCGAAGGCGATCCCCATCGCCAGCCCGCGCTGCCGGATGAACCAGTTCGGCAGATAGAGCGATTGCCCCGTGTAGCTGAGGCAGACGCTGCCGCCGCCGACCATCAGCCCCATGGTCAGGTAGAGATGCCAGACGGCGGTCGTGTGCGGCGCCAGCAGCAGGCCGCCGGCCATCATGAAGATGCCGAGTTCCATCACGACGCGGGGCCCCGCCCGGTCCATCAGGCGGCCGATCAAGGGGCTGAACACGGCCGAGACCAGAAATCCGAAGGAGAAGGCGCCGGCGGTCACGCCGCGTTCCCAGCCGAACTCGTCCACGATGGGAGGAAAGAACAGCGAGAACGCCGTTCGCGCATTGACGCCGATGCCCATCGTCACGAAGGTGATCGCGACGATCACCCAGCCGTAGAAAACGCGATGACGCATATGGCGCTGGACTCCCCGATCCGGCTTTGTTCTTGACGGCTGATCTCGAAGACGCGGCGAGCCAGCAGACCTACATACAGCGTCCTTCGGCGCTTGTCATACGGCAACTGGCAGGCCGCAGCCCGCGGTCGATCCGCCGCGACAGCCGCAGGCGCGAGCACGTCAATCCGGTCACGCGGCCGGGACGATCTTGCCCGGATTGAAGATGTTCTGCGGATCGAGCGCCCGCTTGAGCGCGCGCATGGCATCGAGCGCCTCGACGCCGAGTTCGCCCACGAGATATTTCTGCTTGCCCTGGCCGATGCCGTGCTCGCCGGTGCAGGTTCCATCCATCGACTGGGCCCGCTCGACCAGCCGGTGCATGAATTCGTCGGCGCGCCGCATCTCGTCGGGATCGGCGGTGTCGCACAGCAGCGAGCAGTGAAAGTTGCCGTCCCCGACATGGCCGACGATCGGCGACATCAGGTTGAGCCGGATCAAATCGGCCTCGGTATCCACGACGCAATCGGCCAGCCGCGAAATCGGCACGCAGACGTCGGTCGCGACGACGCCCGCGCCCGGGCGAAGGCCGCGCACGGCCCAATAGGCATCGTGCCGCGCCTGCCACAGCCGGGTCCGGTCCTCCGGCCGCGTGGTCCATTCGAAGCCGCCGCCGCCGCATTCCTGCGCGATCTCGCCGAAGCGCCGCGACTGGTCCGCCACCTCGACATCGTTGCCGTGGAATTCGAGCAGCAGCAGCGGCGTCTCCGGCAGCGACAGCTTCGAATGGGCGTTGCAGGCCCGCACCTGCGCGGCATTGAGCAGTTCGATCCGCGCCAGCGGAATGCCGGTCTGGATCGCGAGGATCGTCGCCTGGCACGCCCCCTTCACGGTCTCGAACGAGCAGGCCGCCGCCGCGATGGTTTCCGGGATGCCGCGCAGCTTGATGGTCAGTTCCGAGATGATGCCGAGGGTGCCTTCGGCGCCGACGAACAGGTGCGTCAGATCGTAGCCGGCGGACGACTTCTTCGCCCGCGTGCCGGTGGTGATGATCTCGCCGTCGCCGCGCACCACCTTCAAGGCAAGGATGTTGTCGCGCATGGTGCCGTAGCGCACCGCATTGGTGCCCGAGGCCCGCGTCGCGGCCATGCCGCCGATCGAGGCGTCCGCGCCCGGATCGATCGGAAAGAACACACCCTGGTCGCGCAGATGTTCGTTGAGCGTCTTGCGCGTGATGCCCGGCTGGATCACGCAATCGAGATCCTCGACGTGAACGGCCAGCACCTTGTTCATGTCGCGCAGGTCGATGCAGACGCCGCCCGCCGGCGCATTGACCTGTCCTTCGAGCGACGTCCCGGTGCCGAACGGGATCACCGGCACGCCGTTGGCGGCGCAGATCCGCACCGCGGCCTGGATATCGGCGGTTTCCTGCGCCATGACGACGGCGTCCGGCGGCTGCGGCGCCAGCCAGGTCATGGTGTGCGCGTGCTGGTCGCGCACCGCCTGCGACGTCACCAGCCTGTTGCCGAACCGCGCCGCCAGCGCCTCGAGCGTGCTTGCAAGGGCTTTCGGCTCGGGATGCTTCAGGTCGAAGGGGTTGCTGGCGCTCACGTGACTTCCTCCCCGGCATTGTCCTCCGTGCCTTGTGCAGCCGGCCCGGCGGACGCCTATGCAGATGCCAGAAATACCTTCGCGCGACCAGAGGCTTCGGCGCGGCGGCGGTCCGGCGCTCGCAGCCCGCATTCCCGCCGAAGGAGGCGGTCATGTCAATTCCCGGCCGGCGGGCGCCGTTTTGGGCCTGCGGATCTCGGCGGGGGTTGGCATCGGCGAACCATGTATGGTGAATGGATGGACCGGCCGATCGCCCGAGAAATCACGAGGATATGAAATGACGAACGAGACCGCCGCCGACCTGCTGTTGCAGGATGTTCCGTTCCGCTCGTCGATCATGCAGATCCGGCCGGAATGGATCGACTACAATGGCCACCTGAACATGGCCTACTACAACGTCATGTTCGATCACGCGATCGACGAGCTGTGGGCCCGGATCGGCATCGGGCCCAACTATATGAAGGCCCGCGGCGGCTCGACCTTCGCGGCCGAATGTCACGTCCGCTACCTGCGCGAAATCCATCTCGGCGATCCGGTCCAGGTCTCGATCCTGCTGGTCGATGCCGACGACAAGCGCATGCACACCTTCGAGGAACTGCGTCACGCCACCGAGGGGTGGCTGTCGGCGACCTCCGAGAACATGTCGCTGCATGTGGACATGGCGGCCCGCAGGACCGCGCCGTTCCCGGACGACATTCGCGCGCGGATCGTAGCCCTGCGGGAGGCCCACGCACGCTGCCCGCGCCCCGAGGGGCTGGGCCGGCGGATCGGGATGCCGGCGCGCCGGGGTGCATAAAGCCGCCGAACGGCGTGGAGGAACATGCCGAAACCGGGCACAATCGGCCATTGGAAGTGGGAAAGGCCCAGGCAAGGTGGGAAAGGCCCTGCTCCTGCCCTATATCGACGGCACATCCCTTGATGCCGGCAGCCCCTGCCCTGATGCCGGCGGCCCCTGGCGGGCGCGGCGCCGTCCCGGACCTGCCGCCCGATGCCAGGCGGGTATGGGGCCGCTTGGAGAGGGACGCGCGCAAGGACCGGCATTTCGCGTCTGATTCAATCAGGCGCTAAGCTCCAAGACTGATTCGCATGACCGAGCCGAGCAAACTGATCCATCACGACCTGCCCGACTACCAGCCGGTAGCCGGCGGCATTGCCGCGCGCGCGCGGGCCGCCGCGGCGCCGCAATATCTCACGGCACTGAACCCCGAGCAGCGCGAGGCGGTCGAAACCCTCGAAGGGCCGGTGCTGGTGCTGGCCGGCGCGGGCACCGGCAAGACCCGGGTGCTGACCTCGCGCATCGCCCATATCCTGTCGCAGGGCCGCGCCCGCCCCGGTGAAATCCTGTCGGTGACCTTCACCAACAAGGCCGCGCGCGAAATGAAGATGCGGCTCGGCGACATGCTGGGCCAGACGGTCGAGGGCATGCCGTGGCTCGGCACCTTCCACTCGATCGGCGGCCGCATCCTGCGCCACCATGCCGAACTGGTGCAGCTCAAGTCCAACTTCACGGTGCTCGACGTCGACGACCAGATCCGGCTCCTGAAGCAGCTTCTGCAGGCCGAGAACATCGACGACAAGCGCTGGCCGGCGCGGATGCTGGCGGGCCTGATCGACAGCTGGAAGAACCGCGGCCTGACGCCTGCGCAGGTGCCCTCCGGCGAGGCCGCCGTGTTCGGCAACGGCAAGGGCGGCAAGCTCTACACGGCCTATCAGGAGCGGCTGAAAATCCTGAACGCCGCCGATTTCGGCGACCTGCTGCTGGAGAACATCCGGCTGTTCCGCGAGAACCCGGACGTGCTGCGGCAGTACCAGCAACGCTTCAGATACATCCTGGTCGACGAATATCAGGACACCAACGTCGCCCAGTATCTCTGGCTGCGGCTTCTGGCGCAGACATCCCCCGCGCGAACGACGCCGGATGCCGAAGCCACGTCGGTCGCGACCATGGCGCCGCCCAAAAACATCTGCTGCGTCGGCGACGACGACCAGTCGATCTACGGCTGGCGCGGCGCGGAAGTGGATAACATCCTGCGCTTCGAGCACGATTTTCCGGGCGCGAAAGTGATCCGGTTGGAACGAAATTATCGCTCCACCGGACATATTCTCGCCGCCGCGTCCCACCTGATCGCGCACAACGAAGGCCGACTCGGCAAAACGCTGCGCACCGAGGACGTCGACGGCGAGAAGGTCACCGTCACCGGCGCCTGGGATTCCGAGGAGGAGGCGCGCGCGATCGGCGAGGAGATCGAGCAGTTGCAGCGCGCCGGCGAGAAGCTCAACGAGATCGCGATCCTGGTGCGTGCCTCGTTCCAGATGCGCGAATTCGAGGACCGCTTCGTCACGCTCGGCCTGCCCTATCGCGTCATCGGCGGCCCGCGCTTCTACGAGCGCGCCGAAATCCGCGACGCGCTCGCCTACCTGCGCGTCATCAATTCTCCGGCCGACGACCTCGCCTTCGAGCGCATCGTCAACGTGCCGAAGCGCGGCATCGGCGACACCAGCGTGCAGCTGCTGCACGACCACGCCCGCAAGCGGCGCATCCCGCTGTCGGAAGCCGCCCGCGCCGTGGTCGAAACCGACGAGTTGAAGCCGAAGACCCGCGGCGCCTTGCGCGCGCTGCTCGACAGCTTCACCCGCTGGCGCGCCCAGAGCGAGGTGATCTCGCACACCGAGCTGGCCGAGATCGTGCTCGACGAGAGCGGCTACACCGAGATGTGGCAGAAGGATCGTTCGGCCGACGCGGCGGGACGATTGGAGAACCTGAAGGAACTGGTCCGCTCCATGGAGGAGTTCGAGAACCTCCAGGGCTTTCTCGAACACATCTCCCTCGTCATGGATCGCGACGGCGGCCCGGACGAGGAAGCGGTGTCGCTGATGACGCTGCATTCCGCCAAGGGGCTTGAGTTCGATAACGTCTTTCTCCCCGGTTGGGAGGAAGGTCTTTTTCCGCACCAGCGCGCGCTCGACGAGCAGGGCCGCGCCGGCCTCGAGGAGGAACGCCGCCTCGCCCATGTCGGCATCACCCGGGCGCGCCGCCGCGCGATGCTCTACTTCGCCACCAACCGCCGCATCCACGGCTCCTGGTCCACCACGACGCCGTCGCGCTTTCTCGACGAACTGCCCGCGCACAATGTCGAGATCACCGAATCCAGGGGCGGCGCCGGCTGGGGCGGCAGCGGCTATGGCGCCTCGCGCTTCGACAATCTCGAAGCGTTCGGCTCACGCTACGATACGCCGGGCTGGCAGCGCGCCCAGGCCAACCGCACGCGCGGCGGCTTCAATGCAGCCGGCACGCCTTATGGCACCGGCAACGGGCCGCGCGGACGGCGTGCGCCATTGACGATCGAGGGCGAGTTGATCGCGAAATCCACCGGCGCGGTGTCGGATTTTTCCATCAACGATAGGGTCTTCCACCAGAAATTCGGCTACGGCCATGTTGCGCGGATCGACGGCAACAAGCTGACCATCGCCTTCGACAAGGCCGGCGAAAAAAAGGTGGTCGACAGCTTCGTCGAACGGGTCTGAGCCGCCGGTTAACACCGGCGAGACTCATCTGAACTTCCATCGTATGATTCGATGGGGGAACGGAAATGATGAAAAGCAGCCGCGACATTATTCGCCGTCTATAAGAGGAAGAATGGCTGTTGATGCGCGTCACCGGCTCCCATCACGTCTCCAAGAATCCGGATTCCGGTGGAACTCTCGTTGTCCCACACCCCAAGAAGGACTTGGAAAGGGCCTCGTTCGTGCCATCTATTAGGCAGGCAGGCTGGGTGCCTGACTGAGGTTTGGCATGACCCACTACATCGCCATCATTGAGGAAGCAGGGCCGGACCACGCCGTAGGTGTCTGGTTTCCGGACCTTCCCGGCTGCTTTTCCGCCGGCGACGATCTCGATCAAGCCCTTCTCAATGCTCCGGAAGCTCTTGAGCTGTATGCGGAGGTCCGGGCTGCGGACGGCCAGCCACTTCCGCCGCCTCGCACCCTGACTGAACTGAGAAGCGATCCCGCCGTGGCGGATGACATCAGAAATTTCATGGTCGCTGTCATAGAATATCCGGTGCGCGCGCACGCCGCCGAATAGGCGATATGCGTTGCGCGGAGAGCATGGGACACCTATGTGATGTTCCCCGCTCCGACAGATCGCATCCATGCCATCCATCATCTCCATTTCCGATCTGACCAAGACCTATGCGTCCGGCTTCCAGGCGCTGAAGTCGATCAATCTCGACATCCGGCAGGGCGAGATCTTCGCGCTGCTGGGGCCGAACGGCGCCGGCAAGACCACGCTCATCAGCATCGTCTGCGGCATCGCCAACCTGACGGACGGCAAGGTCACGGTCGGCGGCCATGACATCAACACCGACTACCGCGCCGCGCGCGCGCTGATCGGCCTGGTGCCGCAGGAACTGCACACCGACGCTTTCGAGACGGTGTGGGCGACCGTCAGCTTCAGCCGGGGCCTGTTCGGCAAGCCGAAGAACCCCGCTCTCATCGAGAAGATTCTCAAGGACCTGTCGCTGTGGGACAAGAGGAACGACAGGATCCTCACATTGTCCGGCGGCATGAAGCGGCGCGTGATGATCGCCAAGGCGCTGTCGCACGAGCCGAAGATCCTGTTCCTCGACGAGCCGACCGCGGGCGTCGATGTCGAATTGCGCAAGGGCATGTGGGAGGTGGTGCGGCAGCTCCGCGACACCGGCGTCACCGTCATCCTCACCACCCACTACATCGAGGAAGCCGAGGAGATGGCCGACCGCATCGGCGTCATCAACAGGGGCGAGATCATACTGGTCGAGCAGACATCCTCGCTGATGCGGAAGCTCGGCCGCAAGCAGCTCAAGCTGCATCTGCAGAGCCGGATCGAGGCCATTCCCGAAGCGCTCGCGCGCCACCGGCTCGAACTCGCCGACGACGGGCGGGAACTGATCTACAGCTACGACACCCAGGACGAACGCACCGGCATCACCGCGCTCCTGAGCGATCTGCGCAACGCCGACATCCACTTCAAGGATATCAGCACCACGCAAAGCTCGCTTGAGGACATTTTCGTCAACCTGGTGAGGACCGACGCATGAATTTTTCCGCGATCCGCGCCATCTACCTGTTCGAAATGGGCCGCATGTGGCGAACGCTGCTGCAGAGCATCGTCTCGCCGGTGATCTCGACCTCGCTTTATTTCGTCGTGTTCGGCGCGGCGATCGGCTCGCGCATCAGCGAAATCCAGGGCGTCAGCTACGGCACCTTCATCGTGCCCGGACTGGTGATGCTGTCGGTGCTGACCCAGAGCATCTCCAACGCCGCGTTCGGGATCTACTTCCCGAAATTCGTCGGCACCATCTACGAGGTGTTGTCGGCGCCGGTCTCATACATGGAAATCGTCATCGGCTATGTCGGCGCGGCGGCGACGAAATCGGTGGTCCTCGGCCTCATCATCCTCGGCACCGCCGGCCTGTTCGTGCCGCTGCATATCCATCATCCGGTGTTGATGCTGGCGTTCCTGGTGCTGACCGCGGTGACCTTCAGCCTGTTCGGCTTCATCATCGGCATCTGGGCCGACAACTTCGAGAAATTGCAGGCGGTGCCGCTGCTGGTGGTGACGCCGCTGACATTCCTCGGCGGCAGCTTCTATTCGATCGACATGCTGCCGTCGCCGTGGCACACGATCACGCTGTTCAACCCGGTTCTGTACCTGGTCAGCGGCTTCCGCTGGAGCTTCTACGAGATCGCCGACGTCAGCCCGTCGATCAGCGTCGGCATGACGCTCGCGTTCCTGGCGATCTGCCTGGGCGTGATCTGGTGGATTTTCAAGACCGGCTATCGGCTGAAGAACTGAGGCCGCGCGGCGCCCGGCTGCCGACGGGGCCGGGCTGGCCGGCCATCCTGCCGCACCGAACCGCCCCGCGGCAGATGAAACGACCGCGCCCGCCCACGACGCCACCCCATTGGGGCTTGGTCTGAACCGGCATCCGTGTATGTACATGTATGTAAAGGAATGGTCGGAGTGGCAGGATTTGAACCTGCGACCCCTGCGTCCCGAACGCAGTGCTCTACCGGACTGAGCCACACTCCGACAAGATGGGCGGCTTATAGCCTCGGCTTTCCGAGAC